>JAAZOZ010000258.1 GCA_012797505.1 Smithella sp.
AGAGATCGTTCGAATATACATGCCTATCTAAATAGCATGTACCATCAACATTGTCAAGTATATTATGATCAAGTCGTGTGCCTAGGCACTTTTCAGCTTTCCGAAAACTCAATGTCAAGATTTCAATAACTTACGTTGATTCCAAAACCATTTTATGCCTATTACTGTCGAAGCCGGGTGAAAAGGTGCGCCAATATCCATTCATTATAAGCAGTCTGGCATTCTTGTAAAATGTTGTCAACTGAAGAGTCGTGAACCGTCATTGCTTCAGCGGCGGGTGATGAGCCATCGGTCATGACTCATGAGCCATGACCTACTCCTGCTCCTTCCTCAGCCACGCGGCCAGGCGCGGTTTTTCGTTTTTCGTCCACTCCGGAGAAAAGCGAAGCGTTAGAAAAGATTCGTAAAGCCGGTCGATGGTCCTGACCGCGTTTTCAATGCGGTAGATGCGCTCCAAAAGAACGCCTTCCGCGTCTTCCTGCGTTTCCGGCGGGTCGGCGGCCGGCATCCTGAGCGACTGGAAGTAAAAGGCGTCGGCCTTGAAATTGAATTCCCATTCATCCCGGTCGCGATGAAGCTGAAGGTTCGCCTCCTTCACTTTTTTCCCCTGGCGGATGGCCTCCTTGCCTTCCTTGAGTTCGGCGTGCAGTCCGGAGCAGACAACCCCCTGAGAGTATTCTCCCTCGCCTGCCTCCAGAGCGATCCGTTTGAGCAGGTGCAGCTGCACCTCGTCTGCTTTCCCCAGGGCGATGGCGCCGTTTCTTTCTTCGGATTTGAACCACAGCCAGGTGAGAAATTCCCGTCCGATGAGGGTAAAATCTTCCGTGGGGGCGTCGCCTTTTGCCTTGTTTTTCAGCGCCAGCGGATGTTCATGGGGGACGATTCGCTTCAAGCCCAGCGAAAAAGTTTTTTTGAAGTAATCGACAAAATCATCCGCGACCTTGTCGGACAGGGAGGAAAAATAAACCTTGTTTTGCCCCACGGCCCACAGGACATCGTAAAAAGACGGCACGGGATCGCTTTTGGTCATAATCTCCAGCCGGACCTTTTCTTTGAGCCCTTCATTCATGGCTTTGCCGATGCGGGTTTGCTGATGCTCGGACAGGAACCTCCGCTGCTCTTCCATCAGGCGGACTTTCATCAACTTCGGCGGGATCACCTTGCGGTCGATGCGCAGGGAGAAGATCAGATAATCGCCCAGCGAGAAGGGTGTGTTTTCAAAATCGGCGTCCAGGACGTCCGTCGCGGACACCCAGCCCATCCGTTTTTCCTCGGTGGAGCTGCGCGCCTCCCGAAACGCGTTGCCCTGAATCCGGCTGCGGGCAAATGTTGTAAAGGCCTGCGGCAGTTTGCCGTCCACAGAAAACTGCATGAATGTAAAGGCGCCCCTGATTAACCCCATATCTTTTACTCCAAGAAGGCCAAGGTCATAGTTGGCATGGTTTTATGGTGTCCCGCTGGTTTTACCCCCGCGTGAGCATGCGCACCGTACCTTATGGGCTGTTGTCCTGTCAAGACATTCCGCTTTGTGAATATCTTTATAAATCAAAGAGTTTGCGTCGATTGGCCAAAAAATTATCCATAGACAGCGACATTTTTTTATGTTACGAAACCTCGTCTTTTTTGGAGCCCGTCACCATGAAAATTAAGAAAGTCGGCATTGTCGCCAACATCGAGAAGGAAAACATCGCCGGATTCACCGGCGCGCTCAAAAAATGGCTGGAAGCCAGGGGAATCCGCGTTGCTCTGGAAGCCAACATTGCGGCCGCCGTTGGCGGGAGTGGAGGCTTCAAACTGGAAGATCTGGCCGCCAGAGCGGATCTGATCGCCGTGCTGGGCGGCGACGGCACGATGCTGCGAACCGCCCGCAATGTCGCGCAGCACCCCGTGCCCATCGTCGGCATCAACCTGGGGACGTTCGGCTATCTCACGGAGGTCAATCTCAACGAGACGTACGCGGCATTCGAGCTGATTCTCCAGGGCGATTTCCTGACCGAAAAACGGATGATGCTGGACGTGAAAATCCGCCGGGGCAACAAAACCATCGCGTCGGGCATCGTTTTGAATGACGTGGTGATCAACCGCGGCAACCTGTCCCGCATTGTCGAGCTGGAAACGTCCGTGAGCGGCCATTATCTCACAACCTACAAATCCGACGGCCTGATCGTTTCAACCCCCACGGGTTCGACGGCCTATTCGCTTTCCGCGGGCGGTCCGATCGTCTATCCCGGAAAAGAACTGATCATCATCAATCCGATCTGTCCCCACACGCTGACCAACCGGCCGATCATTTTCCCCGAAAATTCCGACCTGCAGATTACGCTTTGGTCCAAGGAAAGCGGCGCCACCGTGACGCTGGACGGACAGGAATCCTACCGGATCAGTTCCGGCGACGTCATGACCATCCGAAAATCAAAATTTTACACAAGGCTGGTGCTTTCACCGCACCGCGGTTACGGGGAGATTCTGCGTTCCAAACTGGGCTGGGGCAGTCTGCCTTCAGGCGCTGGGAAAAGGAAAAATGCTTCGTGATCTGAGCATTGCCAATTTTGCCATCATCGACGAACTGCGCGTTTCGTTTGATGAAGGTCTGAACGTGATTTCGGGAGAGACCGGCGCGGGCAAGTCCATTCTGATCGGCGCGGTCAGTCTGCTCTTGGGCGACCGCGCAGCGGCGGACATGATCCGGACGCAAACGGATACGGCGACCGTGGAGGCGCTCTTTGATATTCAGGGCAATCAGGCGCTTCAGGAAAAGCTGGCCCAGATGGGGTTTGCCGCCGGCGACGACCTCGTGATCCGCAGGGTCATTTCGCGCTCCGGCAAGAACAAGGCGCAAATCAACGGACAGATGGCGACGCTGGCGAATCTGGCCGCGATCAGCGAATCGCTCATCAATATCTGCGGACAGCATGAACATCAGGTGATTCTCTTCGCGGAAAATCACATCGACATTCTCGATGCCTTCGGCGGCATTCTGGACGCCCGCAGGGAATACGCGGCGGTTTACGACCGATTTCAGCAGTGCCTCGGCCGCATCGCAAAGCTGGAGGAGCTGCGGCGAAGAAGCGCGGAAAAAGCCGACTGGATCCGGTTTCAGCTTGAGGAAATCAAAAGTCTGAATCCCCGCGCGGGCGAAGATGCACAGCTTGCCGATGAACGAAAAGTGCTGGCCAACGCGCGCACGCTCGCGGACCGGGCGGATCGGGCCTACGCGCTGCTTTATGCGGATTCGGGCTCCGTCGGCGAACAGCTTAAGGAGGCCCTCTCGCAGATTCGGGAAATTCAGAAGATCGATCCGGGATTGAATCTCCGGCCGGCCGACGTGGAAGGAAGCTACGTCATTTTGCAGGAGGCGGCGCTCGCGCTGCGCGACTACCAAAAAAAACTGGTATTTGATCCCGAGCGACTGGCGGCGATCGATGAACGCCAGGACGCGCTGGGCCGGCTCAAGCGCAAGCATGGCGGAACGCTCGAAGCGGTGCTGGCCAGAAAGCGGGAAATGGAAGAAGAGCTGCAGAGCGTCTCCGGCGCGGAAGAAGAGCTTGCGCGCTTGAAAAAGGAAAAAGACGCGGCGGCGGGGGAGCTTCGGGAAAAGGCGCTCGGGCTTTCGACGATGAGGCAGCAGGCCGCGCGAAGCCTGGAGCGCTCGGTGGACCGGGAAATCCACGATCTGAACATGCCGCACGCCTCCTTTGCCGTGAAATTTCTGCGGCGCTGTCCGGAGGATGAAACAGCCTGCGGACCGAAGGGCGGCGATGAAATCGAATTTTATCTGACGGCCAATGCCGGGGAAGAGCCGAAAGCGCTCCATAAAATCGCTTCCGGCGGCGAGTTGTCGCGCATCGTGCTGGCGCTGAAGAATGTTCTGACGCGGATCGGTTCGGTGGACACCGTCGTGTTCGATGAAGTGGACTCCGGCATCGGCGGCGCCACGGCGGAGATCGTCGGACGAAAATTGAAGACCCTGTCGGCGCATCATCAGGTCATCTGCATCACGCACCTGCCGCAGATCGCCAGCTTCGGCGGCCCGCATCTGCGGGTCAGCAAGAAAATCGTCGGCGGCCGGACGTCCACGGTCGTGGAAAAAATCGATGACGAGCAGAAAATCGAGGAAATCGGACGGATGCTGGGCGGCGTGGATGTGACCGAAACCGCGAGGGATCATGCGCGGGAACTGCTGGCCGCCGCGGGGGCCGCCGCAGGAAGGAGCAGGAATGCTAAGAAAAGCGCGCATCGGTGACGTCAAGACCATTCACCGGCTGATCAATGTGTCGGCGGCGAAAGGGGAGATGCTGCCTCGTTCCCTGATGGATATTTACAATTCCGTTCGGGACTTCATCGTTTATTTCGACGAAGAAGAACAGAAGATCGTGGGAATCTGCGCGATGAACATCATCTGGGAAAATCTGGCGGAAATCCGTTCCCTTTACGTGGACGAAGCCTTCCGGAGAAGAGGCATCGGGCGAAAGCTGGTCGAATTCTGCATTTCCGACGCCATTACCCTGGAGTTGTTCCGCATCTTCACCCTGACGTACAAGAAAGAATTCTTTGCCGGACTGGGCTTCAAGGAAGTGGACCGCTCCATTCTGCCGGAAAAGGTCTGGTCGGACTGCTTTCGCTGCCCCAAATTTCCGGACTACTGCGACGAAACCGCGATGATCATCGAACTATGAAACTTCTGAAAATCGGTTTGCTCCTGATGCTGGCGGTCCTGGTCCTTTTGGCCGGCTGCGCGAAAAAAGAGGCGTTCAGGCCGGAAGCGCCCCGGCCAGGCGAGGCGCTGGTTCCAGCGGATGCCCGGCAACTGGATTTGGTTGACGACCTCGATGCCGAATCTCTTCTCACGGCCATCGACCGCAGTTTGCTCTTTTACGACGGTTCAGGAAAGAATCAGATTTTCCGGATTGCGGACCGTCAGGTGAGCGCGCAGCAGATGAAGGAAACGCTGATCGCTTTCCGCAATATTCTGGTATCCGATATTCCTGTTGGCGAGAAGAACCGGCGGATTGCCGATGAATTTCTCCTCCTCCGGGCGGCGGGCGAAAACGGGGACGGCGCCGTTCTGTTTACCGGCTACTATGAGCCGCTTTTGGAAGGCTCTCTGACGCGGACGGAGAAGTACAAATATCCGCTCTACCGCCCTCCGCCGGACATCGTTGTGGAAAAGATATCCAAACATGAAACCAGGATCAGCCGAAGGGAGAACGGCCGGCTGGTTCCCTATTATTCCCGCCGGGAAATCGATGTGGACGGCGTATTGCAGGGCAGGGGGCTGGAGCTGATCTGGGTGTCCGACCCCGTCGAGCTGAATTCCCTGCACACCCAGGGATCGGGAAAGATTCGGCTGGAAGACGGCAGAATGCTGACCGTCAGCTACGCTCAGAACAACGGCAGGCCTTTTCGCTCCGCGACGCAGAACCTGCTGAACGAAAGTAAAATCGACCCGGGCAACGCCTCCTACCGTGGATTCAAAGCCTGGCTCAAAGGCAAAAGCGAAAAAGAAATTTATGAAATTTTGAGCTACAACGAACGTTACATTTTTTTCCGCTTCGTGGAGAGCGAACCGGTCGGCTCGCTGGGGCAGCCGGTGACGCCTCACCGGTCGATTGCCACGGATCCGGCGTATTTCCCGCAGGGCGCGCTGGCGTTCATCCGTTTGCGAAAACCGGTTCTGGACGAGGATTACCGGGTGGTCCGCCGCGTCGAATTTTCGCGCTTTGTCCTGAATCAGGACAAGGGATCCGCCATTCGGGGTCCGGGGCGGGTCGATCTGTTTTGCGGGTTCGGCCCCGAAGCCCAGGCCATCGCCGGCAGCCTCAAGGAAAAAGGTGAACTCTTCTTTTTGCTCCTCAAATAGAGGTTGTGTCAGAATGGTCAAAAGCCGTCCTTCCTCGCGACCCCTGTTCAATGTAGTGCGTGGCTTCAGCCGCGCGGTTTTTTAGCGGGGTTAAAACCACGCGCTACATCGGATTGGCGCCATGGTCAGTGTAGTGCGTCGCTTCAGCGGTGCTGGCAAAAACCGGAATCCAGAATGATTATACTGGATACCGGCCTGCGCCGGTATGACCTGATAACCTGAAGGTCACACGAGGTCACGCGTGGCAAAATCAGCGCTTTGATGCGGTTGTGATAAGCTTTCATGGCGAAGGATGGAAGCCCGTGAATGAGATGCTTTTAGGCCTGGCCATCGCCCTCCAGATCGGCGACGGGGTGACGACCTTTCTTGCCCTTCAAAAACAGGGTGTGAGGGAATGGAACAGAATTTTGCGCCGGCTGTTTGACAGGCTCGGCGTCGTCCGGGGGCTGGCGCTGGCCAAAAGCTTCGGCGTGGCGGTCTGCTGGGTTGCCTATGCGTATGGCGGGCCTTTTGCCGTTTATACGCTGGGCTTCATCGTCGTGCTGTACGCGGTTGTCGTGATCAACAATCTGAAATCGCTTTGCCGATAAAGAGAGACGCTTTGAAAAACGTCCTTTTTCTGCCATTCCCGCATAGGCGGGGATCCGTAAGGTTTCGAAAAGACTGGATTCCCGTTTTCACAGGAATGACAAATTACCGGGTTTCGTGAGAAAGTCAAAGCTCTCGAAGCTGTTCGGCACAGGAGCCGATTCCGGGACGGCCCGGCGCCCGGTCTTCTTCTGCTTCCCGCGTCCTATGTGAAATGAACGGCCAGCATGGAAAAGTCGTCTTCCAGAATTTTCTGGCCGTGGTAGTCCTGCATTTTCCGGTACAGGGCGTCAATATCTTCGCCCGCTTCCATTTTGTGCTGCAGCAGATAGTCTCCCAGTTCATCCAGCGTCCACATGCTGCCTTCGGGCGGATCCACTTCGTAAACGCCGTCGGAAAAGACGTAAAGATTCGCTCCGGGGTCAACGGTGATCGCGCTGTCCTGGTAGGCGCTTTCCGGAAGGCCGCCGATGAACAGGTTGTTCGTCATGAGTTTGGTCAGGGTTCCCTCTTTGGAAATGAGAAAAGCCGGGGGATGGCCGCCGCTGGCAAAGCGAAGTTCCCGGGTCCGGCGGTCGAAAACGCCGTACCAGATGGTGAAATAAAGGTTGTTGTGGTGCTCCATCTGAAACGCGTTGTTGAGCGCGGCAAGCACCCGGTCCGGGGAATGGAAATCCGTGTCGGGCAGCGTCTGGGAGCGGATGGCGTTGAAGGCGGAAACGGAAAGCAGCGCCGAGCCGACCCCGTGCCCGCAGACGTCCAACAGATAGATGGCGAACGTGTTTTCATCGAGCCAGTGGTAGCCGAAGCTGTCGCCGCCGAGCTGGGCGCTGGGGAAAAAGCGCCAGGCCGTCGTGATGGTCGGATCGGAAAGAGGGGGCGGCATAAGCGATACCACGTAATCGGCCGCCTGGGCCAGTTCCGCGGCCAGGGCCTGCCGGCTGGCGAGCAGCGCGGCATACGCTTCGTTTCGCTGCAGCAGGTTGATGTAGCCGCGGGAATGGTAGCGGATCCGGGCGATGAGCTCTATGCGGTCGGGAAGCTTCACCAGGTAGTCGTTGGCCCCGAGCGAGAAGGCGTCCGCCTTTGTCACCGCTTCCTCCTTGGAGGATAAAACGATCAGCGGCACGTCCTTGAGCTGGGGATGGACGCGGAAGAATTTCACCAGCGTCAGACCGTCAATCTCCGGCATGATCAGGTCCTGAAGGATCACCGTCGGCTGAAAGGCGGCGGCGGTCGGAATGGCCTGCGTGGGATCCTGGCAGAACGAAAAGACAATGTCCGTCTCCGGTTCGAGCATTTTTTTCACCGCCGCGCCGACAATCGCCTGGTCGTCGATGAGCAGGACCTTGATTTTATGGGCGGTCAGTGTGCTTGCCGGATCGTGGCTGCCGGGCGGGGCCGGGTTTGAATTTTCTTTTTCGGTCATAATGAGGTTCCTTTGCGGTTGATAATTTTCCTGGCAATGGCGCCGGCGATTTGGTCCAGCGGCAGGATTTCCGAAGCGCCGCCCAGTTCCACGGCCGCCGCCGGCATGCCATAGACGATGGACGTTTTTTCGTCCTGGACGATCGTGTGCCAGCCGGCCTTGAAGAGAGCCGACAGTCCCTCTCCGCCGTCCCGCCCCATGCCGGTGAGGAGCACCGCTACGTCATTTTGCGGCCAGTATTGCCGGAGGCTTTCAAAAAGCGCGTTGACGGACGGGCGATAGGGATAATTGCGGGGGTGCTCCGTGTAGTGAAGCGCGCCGTCCGGTCCGAGGACGAGGTGGTCGTTGGTTTGGGCCACCAGGACGACGCCGGGTCGGACCCGCATCCCCTCCCGGGCAACGGCTACGGAAAGCGGCGTTTGTGAGTTCAGCCAGGAGGCGAGGCCGCCGGCGAACTGCAGATCGACATGCTGGCAGATGACGATGGCGGCGGGAAATTCCCGGGGGAGGCCGGCGAGGATCGTGGCCAGGGCCTTGGGGCCTCCCGTCGAAGAACCGATGGCGACGAGCTGCGGCTGAGGCTCTTTTTCCGTCTGCCGGACAGCCGCGGCCGGTTTTGTCGTCCGGGAAGCGCTTCCCAGAAGCCTGGCCATGGTGTCGATTTTTTTGATGAGGACGTCCGCCCCTTCCAGAAACCCGTTGGAATGAAGCACAGGCGTGGAAATGACATCCAGCGCCCCGCACCCCATGGCCTCAAACACTTTTCCCGCCTGCTGTTCCCTGGCGTTGGACAGGACCAGAATCGCGCAGGGGGTTTCTTTCATCACGTCGCAGATCAGCCTCGCGCCGCTGACGTCGGCAAGCGCCAGGTCGATGAGCAGGATATCGGGCAAGTCATGACGGCATTGCCGGATGACATCGCTCCCGCGGCCTGTGGACCAGATGACCGCGCAGCCGGTATCCGGGGCAATGATCTGCCGCAGGATCTTCAGGGCGTTCTCGTCGTGATGCGCAATGGCGATTTTGAGCGTCATTCGGGTCCTCCGATCAGGTCGCGGACGGCATCGAGCAGGCTTTCGTCATGGAAGCTGCCCTTGGTCAGGTAGTAGTTGGCGCCGGCTTCGAGGCCGCGCAGCCGATCCTCCTCCCGGTCTTTGTAGGAGACGATCATCACCGGCATGTCCTTAAGCCGCGGATCGGTTTTGACGGTCCGGACGAGATCGATGCCGTTCATGCGCGGCATGTCCACGTCGGAAACGAGCAGTTCAAAGGCGTGCGACGTCAGCTTGTTCCAGCCGTCCACGCCGTCAATGGCGGTGGTGACCTCGTATCCGGCGTTTTCCAGAAGTCTGCGCTCCACTTCGCGCACGGTCAGGGAGTCGTCCACCACCAGAACGCGCTTTTTGCCCGTCTTCAGAGCCTGCCGGCCCCGGCCGATTTTCTGAAGCTTGCCGGTCGTCAGCAACTGGTGAATGGAACGGACCAGATCGTCCACATCGAAAATGACCACCGGCGAACCGTCGTCCAGAATGGCGCCGGCGCTGACATTGGGGACCTTGCCGAGGCGGCTGTCCAGCGGCCGGACCACGAGATTTTCCTCGCCCAGCACGCGGTCAACCACCAGCCCGTAGCGGTTCAGCCGGTCGCTGATGATGACGACGGAAAATCCCGCAGGCGGGGTGGAAGCCTGCGGCAGCCCGAAAAGCTGGCGCGCGTCGAGAATGCCCACATGCTCCCCGTCCAGTGTGCAGTAGGGGCGGTCTTCGATTTCCCGGATGTCGGCCGGCGCCAGGGACAAAACCCGGTCGATGCGGGAAAGGGGCAGAGCATAGGCTTCGCCGGCAATCGACAAAAGCAGGGTTCTGAGCACGGAAAGCGTCAGCGGCAGCTGCAGGTGAAAGCGGGCGCCCCGGCCGGCGTCGGCATCCACGCGCACGGTTCCGCCCACTTCATGGGCCATGTTGAAAACGACGTCGAGGCCGACGCCCCGGCCGGAAATTTCCGTTACCTTGCGGGCCGTGGAAAACCCCGGCAGAAACAGAAACTCGAAGAGCTCCGCGTGGCTTAAGCTTCCCGCCATGTCCTGCGACACATAGCCTTTTTCAACCACCTTGCCCCTTAAATCCTCGGGATTGATTCCCCGGCCGTCGTCGGTGAGCGAGATGTTCAGCATTCCCGCGACGTGGCGCGCTTCCAGAACGAGGGTTCCTTCGGCAGGTTTGCCCGCCGCTTTGCGTTCTTCGGGTGTTTCCATGCCGTGATCGACGGCGTTGCGGATCAAATGGGACAGGGGCGCCTCCAGACGCTCCAGAATATCCCGATCGACGGGCGTGGCGGCTCCGGCAATTTCGAAGCGGACCTGTTTCCCCGTTTCCCGGGCCAGATCCCGGACCAGACGGGGGAAACCGTGGAGGCCGTCCGAGAAAGGCACCATGCGGCTGCTGATGACTTCGTTGTAAAGGCGATGCGCCAGATGTTCCAGACGGCGTGAAAAGCGCTCGAACCGGACAATTTCCCGGGAAACGATCTGCTGGGCCGAGACCGCGCCGGACAGCGTCTGCTGTAAGTCTTCCGCTCCTTTGTCCTGCTCGTTTGCTTCCTGTCGCTCCAGGAATTCGCGCAGGGGTTTTTCGATTTCGAAGATTTCCTTTTTGAGGACCAGGAGGCTTTGATAGACGGTTTTGATGGATTGGGCCTGCACGAGGCATTCGCCCGCCAGGGCCATCAGACGGTTCATGTTTTCGGAACGGACGCGCACCAAGCCTCCGTCTCCCTGATCCTGCGAACGGCGGGAACGGACGGCCGGCGGTGCGGTTTGCGGCTCCGGGCAGGCGTTTTCCAAAACGGCTGCCGGGGGCGGCTTTTGAGGTGTGGGCTCGGCGGGGCGCGGTGCCGGCGAAGGGTCGGCTTTAATGTCTTGCGCCTTTTGGGGGACGTCCCCGGCCGTTTTTTCTTCCGCCTGCGCGGCCGCGGTAGGAGCCGGCGTGGTCTCCTGAGGCGACGAGAGAAAGTTTCTCAGCTCGCCTGCCATAACTGTAATTTCCTGGGTTCCCCGCTCCAGAGCGGCGGGCAGCTCCTGAATGTCCAGGCGGGAAAGAGAGGCAAAAAAATCATTTCCCTTGAGCAGCCGGTCAACCGCTGTGGAGGTCAGCGGCCGTTTTCCGCTCTGTGCCGCCGAAAGAACGTCTTCCATGGCATGGGCGAGGGTGACGGCTGTGTTCAACCCCACAATCCGGGCTGCCCCCTTGATGGAATGGGCGGCGCGCATCAGCGGTTCGATGCGCTCCGGCGTCTGGTCGCGCTCTGCCGTGACCAGACCGGCCTCCAGCATCCGGGTGTTGTTTTCCAGCTCCACGCGGAACAGATCGAGCATCAGGGGATCGATGGGGGCTGCGTCCGTGGTCATGGGTTCAGACTCCTTGTCATGGCGGGGAAGAGCCGCTCTTCATCCAGAAGCCCGACCGGGCGGCCATTGAGCAGGAAGATGCCCCGGGTCAGCGCTCTGGCGCTGCGCGAGAGCGTGGCGGGAACTTCTCCGAGATCCTCCGGGGCAATCCGATGGACCCCCAGAATCTGTTCGACGGGAAACACGAAGCGCTGCCCTTCACGGCCGACCACCAGCATTCTCTCATAAGCCGGCGCAGGCCTGCTTTCCTGCGCTTCGGAGGTCAGATCCAGCAGGTCCGCGACGGACAGACACAGAAGCAGTTCCCCGTTAATGTTGGCGATTCCCCGAAAAATCCGATTGACCTTCAGCGGCAGCGTGTGAACCGGGGACGGTTCCGCCGCTTCCTGAAAATAGATGGTTTTGACGGCAAACTTCTCGCCGCACAGGCGGAACACCATTACGGACAGAGTTCCCAGTCTGCCCGTCTCTTTGGGCAGAGCCATCACGGCGGCCCGCTCCCCGAGGTATGTAAGCGGAAGGTCCCGGTCCAGATGCTGTCTCCCCGCTGTGGCGAAAACGGGACAGCGGCGGCAGTGAATCAGGCGCGCCAGTTCCGGACAGGATCCGTCGCCGTAGATTCCTTTCACCTTCCAGCAGTATTTTTCTGCGTTTGCCATCGTTTTTGTTCCGCCTTCTTTCGGTTGCCTATTCCTTGACGGTCGCTTTCCGCTCGGCCCGCTCCCGGTAAAGCGCCGCCTGGATTTCCTTCCCTTTCTGCCGGTAGATCAGGCTGATGTGAACCAGGCTTTCATAGTGGTTGGGATCAAGGTAGAGGGCCTTCAAAAAGCATTCTTCCGCGCCGTTTAAGTCCTGCCCGGCCATAGAGAGGATTCCCATCAGGCAATAGGTTTCGGCGGCCGGTCCGAATTTGCGCGTGTATTCCCGGCAGAGACGGGCGGCGCCTGCCGTATCTCCTGCGTCAGCCAGCCGCCGGGCCTCCTGAATCTGTGCATGTGTCGGAGGGAATTTGACATCTGGATTTGCTGCTCCTGGCTTTGCCGGTTGTCGTCGTTTCCCGGAGGGAGTCTCCGGCGGGTCGGTGTCCGGATGGATCGGTGTTTTTCCCTTTGCGGCGGCGTCCGTCGGAAGGACGGCGATTTTACCGGGTTTGCCTTTGGGTGAAATCGGTTTTGCGGGAGTCCCTGTATGGACAGCGGCAAACGAGGCGGAGGAGGCGGGTTTGGTCAGGGCGAAGGCTCTGTCCCACGGGAGGGGCAGATAGCCGCGCTGATGCCAGAAATTTGTCTCCGTATGACCGGTGAAGAGCAGCCCGCCGGGGATCAGGAGCCGGTCCATCCGGTCGAAAATCCGGAGGCGGGCTTCAGGGGTCATATAGATGAGCAGGTTTCTGCAGAAAATGATCGCATAGGGCCCCCGTCCGGCAAGGCTTCCGGGCAAAGCCAGATTGTCGAGAGAAAAGGCGACCCGGCGGACAACGGGATCGGCAACTTTGCGGCCGGAAGGTGTTGTCTCGAAAAAGCGGGCGACGTCCGGTCCGATATTTCCCCGGAATGCGCTTTTCGAATAGCAGGCAAGGCGGGCCTTCTCGAGGGCCAGGGCGCTGACATCCACCCCGTCCACCGTGAAGGATGAAGGCGGCAGTCCGGCGGCCAGAAGCGTCATGACAATGGAGTAAGGCTCTTCGCCGGTCGCGCAGGGAGCGGACAGAATATTCAAAACGTTCCCCGGGTGCGCCTCGTGCCAGTTCAGGGCATGACGGGCGAGGCACAGAAACGGCCCCCTGTCGCGGAAGAACCAGGTCTCTCCGACGACGACGGCGTCAATCAACCGCTGCCGCACAGCGGGAGAAGACCCGAACAGCTTTTCAAACGCGCGCGGATCCGAAACGCCCTCGTGCCGCATGGCGGCTGCAACGGCCCGGTTGACGGCGTCTTTGCCCGCGGAGTCCGGCTCCATGCCCAGGGAAAGGGTGAGGAATTCCATGATGGCGGAAGGCCCGTTCATCCGTTGGCGACCTCCGGCGGGAAAAGGGTGAAAAGCAGGTCGCGGGTGAGCAGCCGTTCCATGTCCAGGACCTGAATGGAGCCGCGCTCGTCAAACATCGTGTCTCCCAGATAGGGCGCGCCGCTGACGGTCACCACCGGCTGCTGGAGGCTTTCCTTCCTGCAGTCAATCATTTCCGTCACCGCTTCGGCCAGCAGGCCCAGGATGTGAGAACGGCCGTCTTCTCCCTGGTAGGCGATCAGGATGATGCGCGTGCTCATCCGGGGGCGGGAGGAAGCTCCGGTCAAAAGAACGGTCAGGTCCACCACCGGGGTGAGGGTTCCCCGGTAATTGAACGTTCCCGCGACTTCCGGCGGCGCGTGAGGAACGGCCCTCAGGGAAACCATGGAGGATACTTCAATAATCTGTCCGATATCGAGGCCGTAACGGTCCGTGCCTGCCTGAAACTGAAGTAGCAACATAGGTTGTTTCCCGATCAGGAGCTGATTTTAAACCGGGAGACCTCTGACTGAAGCCCCGCGATGGCCTCGTTGAGCTGCTCCGTTGCCAGCTTGAATTCGTGCAGCGACGCCTTGGTCTGCTCCGCCGCCAGCGACAACTGGCCCATGGCTTCGCTGATCTGCTGCGCGCCCTGGGACTGGCCGTACATGCCGTCCTTGACGGCGGTGAACTGCGGCCCGTGGATGCGCACCTGATCAATGATTTGGGCAAGCTGCCCGCTCTGCGCGGCCATGGTTTCCACGCCGCGCCGGACCTCGTCGTTGAATTTGTCCATCTCCATCACGCCGGAGGCGACGGACGTCTGCATTTCAGAGACGACCTGCTGGATATCCTGCGTGGCGATGGCCGTCTGATCGGCCAGCCGGCTGATCTCGCGGGCGACGACCGAAAAGCCCCTTCCGAATTCACCGGCTTTTTCCGCCTCGATGGCGGCGTTTAACGACAGGAGATTGGTCTGGTCGGAAATCTTGTTGATCGTCGTGACGACGTGGGAAATCCTGTTGGCCCGGTCATTGATGACGGTCAGCTTCGAGGTGATGGAGGAGGTAGCCTTGACCAGTTCCCGCATGGCCGTTTCCATCCGGGAGAGGTCCTTGCGGCCCTCCTGGGCCATGTCGATGGTTTCATTGAGCGATGCGTTGACCCCGTCCATGGTCTGGGCCAGATCGTCCGCGGTGGCGGCTATTTCCCGGCTGGTGGCCGTCACTTCGGTGGTGGAAGCCGCCTGCTCGGCTACGGTCGCTTCGAGTTCGCGCGCCGAAGCGGCGATTTCCGTGGCGGATGTGGTGACCTGGATGCCCGACCGGTGAACCTGGCCGATGAGCGAGTCGAGATTGCCCGTCATGGCCTGGAAGGCCTGGAGAAGTTTTCCGGTTTCGTCTCCGGATTGAATGATCCGCGTTGACTCGGCCCCTGCCAGTTCTTCCCGGGTTTGCTGAATGTCTCCGGTGGCGATCTTCTGGGCGAGCGATGTCGTCAGTTCCAGGGGCGCCGTCAACCGCCGGGCCAGGACCACGGCCAGCAGCACGGACAGAAGGATGATCAGCGCTCCCGCCAGGATCATTTTCAGGAAGATGGACCTGATCATATCGTGCACATGGCCGATGGGACCGAAGAAATCGTCCTCGTAGGTGCCGGCCACGATCACCCAGTCGAAAGGCTCAAAGTAAATGACGGACGATATCTTTTTCCTCGGGCCGGGATCGCCGGGGTTTTGCCAGATGTATTCATGATAAAAGGCTTCGCCCTTTGGCTGGGCCAGCGCCTTGGTAATCAGGGTCTGGATGGTGAGATTGCCGTGGACGTCTTTCTGCTCCCAGATGTTTTCCCCGTCGCGCT
>JAAZOZ010000259.1 GCA_012797505.1 Smithella sp.
AGGACGCCGCCCGCCAGAACGCCCGCGGCCAGCGCCGTGATCGGCTGATCAAACGCGTCATGCAGAACAAGGGCGGCCGTGATCATGGCGATGTTGAGCATGACCGGGGACAGGGCCGGTGAAGTGAAATGCCGGAAAGAATTCAAAATCCCCATGCACAGGGCGACCAGCGCGATAAAAAAGATGTAGGGGAACATCAGGCGGTTCAGAAAAACCGCGAGCTGGTATTGCTCGGGATTGGCCATGAAGCCGGGGGCAATCAGTCCGACAATCACAGGCGAGAGCGCAATGCCCAGCGCGGAGACCGCGGCCAGGATGACGGAAAGGATCGTAAAGGCGTTGTCGGCCAGTTCCAGCGCTTCCGGCTTGGTTTTTTTCTGCAGGTACTCGGTAAACACCGGAACGAAGGAAACCGTCAGCGAGCCTTCGCCCAGCAGGCGCCGGAGCATATTGGGAATGCGAAACGCCACCCAGAAGGCGTCCGTCGTCCAGCTCGCTCCGAAAAAGGCGGCGATGACCATGTCCCGGATGACGCCGAGAACACGGCTGACCATTGTCGCGGCGCCCACGATTCCGGCGGCTTTGGCGACTTTTGCATTTTCTGATTTTTCTGTCGGATCGTCCATTTCTTCAAGCCGGTTTGCGCGTTGCGGGTGAATTCATGATTCAGAATGGAGGTCCAGCTGGCGGAGCTTTTGCTCCAGTTCCATCCGGCTGACATCGTTGATCAGGATCGTCTTTTTGCGCCCTCGGGCCCCCGCGGAAATTTTCATCCGGCTTTTCTTGAGCCCCAGTTTTTTGGCCAGCAGTTCGATGCAGGCGTCGTTGGCCGCTCCTTCCACCGGCGGCGCGGTGACCTTCACTTTCAGAAGGCCTTCGGAAATGCCGGCGATTTGCGCCCGCGATGCGTGCGGATTGACGGAAATATCGAAGGATAAGCCGCTTTTGGTTTCCCGGATGAGGAGCGTGTCGGTCAAAGCGTTCGCCTTTCTTAAAAGCCGCGCGCCGCCTGGATCATGGTCTGGACCAGGAAGTACTGCAGAAAGATGATGATCAGCAAAACGATCAGCGGCGAAAAATCGATCGGCAGGCTGTGCCGGGGAAGCATTCGCCGAATCGGCCCCAGCACCGGTTCGGTCACGCGGTAAAGGAAAACAACGATTTTATTGTAGGGATCGGGGTTCACCCAGGAAACCAGCGCGCGGGCGATGATGATCCACAGATAGACCGTCAGAACGATGTCGATGACTTTTGCCAGCGCGACGATGAAATTGCTCATACCAATCGAGAGCATGACCCCTCCGCCTTTTGTTTTTTTATTGTCTCGTAAAAAGTTAAGGAATCGTCATGCCGGCGGATACCCTGAAGGGCACAAGCGCCGGTATCCAGAGCAAATTAAAATACTGGATTCCGGGTCAAGCCCGGAATGACAAAAAGGAGCTTCTTAACTTTTGTCGAGTTCATTATTTTATTTCTCAATCGTCTGCGGCAGAGCCGCCACGAAATTCTGTAAGGCGTCATTGAACGCCTCCGGTTTTTCCAGCATGGCCATGTGTCCCGCTCCTTCGATCAGGACGCATTTTGCCCCGGTAATGCCCCCGGCAATCTTTTCGGAAGAAGCGGGCGGCGTCATTTTGTCTTCCATGCCGCAAAGCGCCAGCACCGGCACGCGGATGTTTTGCAGTTCTTCCGTCAGATCAAATTTGCCGCACGCCAGCATGTCGCCCGCCACCACATCGACGCTCGCCTGGCCCAGGCTTTCGCGCAGCGGCCCGAAGAGCTTCGGGCGGTTCTCTTTGGCGATGGAGAATTTGCACATCAAATCCAGGATCAAATCCGGCTGTTTTGCAAACCCGTCCAGAATGTCGGGATTGACCGGCATGGTCACGCCGCCGCCTGCGGCCACGACGCCGCTTACCTCCTGCGGATATTGCGCGGCAAAGCCAAGCGCGATGGCCGCGCCCAGCGAATGGCCGACCAGAACCGGGCGCGCAGGCTTCAGAACATCAAGGATTTCTTTTAATCGAAGGACATAGGCGGAAATATCGCGCTCTCCGCTTCCCTCCGATTGCCCGTGCCCCGGAAGATCGACAGCCGCGATGTTGAACGACTTGTGCAGAACCGAATACTGTTCGACCCAGGCGCCGGAATTGCCGCCGGAGCCGTGAAGAAAGACCAGACTTTGCGCGTGGGCGCCGAAATCACCGGGGTTGACCCAGCAGGCGATACGGTTTTCTCTTACCTTGAAATATTTCAGCATGAGTTTTTATCCTCCCGAGCCCGTGACTACCACAAAAGCGGGATTTTATACAATCTTCAATATTGTGTTGACAGGATGCCGGCAAAAAGGGCATGTATTTGCCATCCGGAGGACATAACTATGTTTACAGGCAAGAAAGTTGCGATTATCGGAGGGGGAAAAATGGGCGGCATTCTGGCGCAGGGGATGATTTCCCGGAAGCTCCTTTCCCCGCAGAATATCACCGTAACGGACATCGATCCGCAGAGGCTGGAGGAGCTGCGTTCTTCTCTGAAACTGCGGGTTACCGGCGACAACGCTGAAGCGGTGAAAGGGGCCGATATTGTTGTTCTGGCGGTCAAGCCGCAGAATTTTCCGGAAACGCTCAAAGGGATTCGGAAAGCTTCGAATTCCTCGAAGCTGTTCATTTCCATCGCCGCCGGTGTGACGACGGATTCCATCGAAAAACTGCTGACCCGGAAACCGCGCGTTTTGCGCGTGATGCCCAATGTCGCCGCGCTGGCGGGCGAAGGCGCCGCGGCTGTGGCGAGGGGGCATTTTGCCCGCAAAGACGATGCGCAGTACGCGCTGGCGATGCTGGGCGCCGTCGGTCTGGCCGTGGAAGTGGAGGAGAAACTCATGGATGCCGTGACGGGTCTCAGCGGCAGCGGCCCGGCCTACTGCTTTGTGATCATCGAGGCCCTGGCGGATGCCGGCGTTCAACTGGGTCTTGGCCGGGACCTGGCCGAAAAGCTTGCCGCGCAGACGATGCTGGGCGCGGCTCGCCTGTGCCTTCAGGAGAATCAGCACCCCGCCCGGTTGAAAAACATGGTGACCTCTCCCGGCGGAACCACCGCCGCGGGGCTGCGGGTGCTGGAAGAGGGGAAAATACGCGCGACGCTGACGGGCGCCGTGGAGGCGGCCGCAAAACGCGCAAAAGAACTGGCCGGTTCATAACCAACGGTTGAATTCCGCTGAAGCGGGACGAGCGTTCATTCTCCGCAGCTTGCTGCGATATCATGACGTTCATTTCATGCCTCGACAGCTTGCTGCGAGGTGGTTGATTAAAAATAAAGAAGCAGCGAGGGGAAAAATGGAGATCAAGGGAAAAACCATCATTGTGACGGGGGCGGCCTCCGGCATCGGCCGGGGCCTGTGTCAGCGGTTTGCAAAAGAAGGCGCGAAGGCCATCGTCGCGGC
>JAAZOZ010000026.1 GCA_012797505.1 Smithella sp.
ACCATTCTCCCGTCATGTATTTCCATAAATCAGCCTTCTTGCTGTTTAGGTCGGATATGAAATTGATCCGGTTTTGATTTAAAACTGATCTCCGGATTTGAAATTCGATCCGCCAGACATTCTTCGGATCATCCGTAAACCACAGGAGCAGCCATCTTTCCTCGCAGCCATCCTTCTTAATTTCTGCGGATTTGTCGTAAAGGCGAAGCTCAATAGGTGAACTTTTGCTGCCGCAATAAAAGGTTTCCAATTTATCACCATCCATAAAATGCGATGTCTTATCCGCCTTGCCGACCATGTAACTTTTCAAGAATTCCAAACTAAGGCCACAGGGAATTCTGAAATCCGCGTAGAGATCGCACCGGCTGATTTTGTGCTGGCTGACAGTTCCGCCAAAAGCCTCAATATCCGACGTGACAAGCTCGATCAGCTCTTTTTCCGACAGTTCCCAATGGAGGGCTTCCGATGTAAAGGATACGTAAACATTTGGAATGTGATTCGCCGACTTGGTTATGGATATGAAACCATCATATTCGGGATATTTGACATGATAACGGTAATTGGGGGCTTTTCCGCCCGGATAAAATATATGCGGCCTTGACCCTTCTTCTTCGATAATAATTCCATCCTTTCCATAGGCATTTGCTTTTCGTTCATCAAATCTCTGTTTCAGCTCATCCCAATTGTCGCCCCAGGTAACGTAAAAACCGACATCCAGGGTATCTATGCCGCTAGTACCACGTAACGTTTATAAATTCGGGTAAAGACGTTTTAATTTTATGCGCGCATCCGATGTTTTAAATTGCCATGATATTTTTTTCATGCAGCTGTTTCGTTCTTTTTCCCACGCGGACACTTGTGTTTGCATGGTGGGCATGTCTGGAATGCGACCGCTCAGACACTGCCCTTTTAAAACGCTGAGTTCGATTTCCGCCATATTCAACCAACTGCCGTGCTTCGGTGTGTAATGAATATCCAGACGTTTTGCCAGCCGCCTGGCTTCTGCCGGCTCAAAGGCTTCATAGAGTGAGGAGATGTTGTGAGTATTCAAATTATCCATCACCAGCCTAACTTGGATTGCATTTTTGTAACGCTCATCAAGCATCTGCTTGATTTGCAACGCCCACTCTTTTTTGGTGCGATGCTCAGTAATCGCCACATGTCGTTTGCCGGCAAGGGGTTCCACTTCCATGAATATTTCCGCCACACCATGCCTGACATACTCGTCATCAATGCGCACGGGGTGGCCAGATTTGCATGGTATTGGATTACGAACTTCGCCAATCATCTGTTTGCACGATTCATCCATGCATATCACCGGGTAGTCCGGATCGTACGGCAGGTGATAGACATCAAGAACGTCTTCCATGTTCGCTACAAAGGCCGCGCTCCCTTCCGGTGGGATTTTCCAGTACTTGCTGAGATGAGGTTTAAGTTCGTTTTTTTTAAAACCCGCTGCACAGTCATATGCGATACGGATTCTGCAAAACGAAGCTCAACGGCTTTGTCTGCCAGCAAGCGGACCGTCCATCGCTGGTGTCCCGCCGGCGCCTCTGAGCAGGCTAATGATATCAACCGTGCTTCAAAGGCACCGTCGAATATCACTTCCCTTGGCGGCTTTTCCAAAGGTTTGCGTTCAAGTGCAGCCTCCAGACCGTCCTCAACAAAGCGTTTCTTAAGGTGTTCAATGGACCGGCTACTGACCCCAAGAGCTGTTGCGACATCGGCAACGTTCCACCCCGGACCCTCGACGCCGGCATCACACAGCAATAACGCTCTGGCATGGATAAATCTTCTGGCGTGTGTTTTCCCTCGCCGGGTTATGTCTTCAAGTTCTCTACGTTCCTCCTTTGTTAAGGTGACTCGATATCTTGGCGACATGGCAACCTCCATATGTAGTTTTACGCCAAGGTATCATATTTATCATATATACGAAAGAACAAATGTTACATGGTACTAGGCCCCGGCCTTCGCCGGGGGGACGACTTGGATTACTTTTTACGAGACCGCCGATTTTCAGCCATGAAAAAAATCGCGGGCCCTTTTCGTGCGGACCCGCGATTTCATTGCCGGTTGCTGCAGCATCTTTTTTTTGGGCCTTTACTGCGTCGGCATGACGGTGAAGACGCCCCGCGGATCCACTTCGGCGCGGATCACCTTCAAGGCTTCGGGCGTAACCAGTTTGGTTTCGGGAATTGCTCCTTCGGGTTTGAGAAGCTCAAAACCGGTGAGCTGCTGGGCCAGTTCAAAGGTGACGCCGGGCGTCAGGGATTTGACCCGCATGCGCTTGCTTACCGGATGAAAATCATAGACACCCCAGGGACTGATCACCGCGGCGGGGCCGTTGCCGATGAGGCCCGCCTCCCTGCGGGAATCGCCGCCTGCGAGCCAGCCGACCGACGTGATAAAATCGACCCTTTCCGGGAACTTGTCCGGCGTCTGGAGTCCGACCAGAACCATCTTCTCGGTGAGCGACGACAAATCGTTGTTGCCGCCGCTGCCGGTCAGGCGAACTTTGGGATGATGGTAGTCCTTGCCGATCATGTGGGTGTTGATGTTGCCGTACATATCCACCTGGGCAAACCCCAGAAACCCGATGTCCACGTAGCCGTTGTAGCACTGCGCGAACGAATAGGACATCTCCATGATGGTGGGGGATTTGCGCCAGGTCATGGGACAGCCGACCGACCAGGGCATATCGCCTTCGATCGGGTCCTGCCCGCCGGATTCATACACAAGCGTAATGTTGGGGGCGTGGGTTTTCTTGGCCAGAATCCCCGCCACCATGGGGATTCCCGTGCCGATATAAACAATCGAATGGTCTTCGATCTGCTGCGCGATAATATAGGCCAATGTCTCCAGCGGATTGGCCGGTGCGTTTAAGTCTCGCATAATCTGCTCCTGTCCTAATAGTAAATTCCTGAATCATGCGTCAGGGTATATTCCTCGTATGAGAAATCAATGTCTTCATTGTCGGCTTCCGCGGCTTTCGTCTGGCGGCGGGCCTCGGCGATCCATTTGGCGCCTCCCAGCTTGTCCACAAATTCAAATTGATTCTTTGTGCCCATAATCCATTCATTGCAAAATGCCAGGTTGTTTTCTTCCGAGACGCCGCCGAATCGCATGCACTTCTCCCACCACTGCCGCGGCCAGTAGTAACAGCCGGGCATGCTGCCGGGAAGCGCGCCAAAGGGCATTTCGACCACGGCATCGGCGTAGAAGAACGGGATGATCTGTCCCTGTTTGTTGTAGCGGATGTCGCTTTCAGGAACGATCTCCTCTGCTGTGATGATCAGTTTGCGCGCCGCCGCCGCTACTGCCAGATCATTGACGGCGGGGCCGTAAATGTAGGCATTGCCGTACTTGTCCGCCGCGTGGCAATGGATGATCGCGCAATCGGGATACAGGGCCGGAACAAACACCGACGGATCCTTGTCCGCCTTCAGCGGATGCTGAACGACCTTGAGGTACGGGTTGTAGCGGACGAGATCGCTGCCCAGCATCTGTTTGCTGAAAACCCCCGGAACGCCGAGCTGTGCGGCCTTGAATCCCTGAGCCACGCCGCCGTGACTCCATTCGGAAAGAATCGTGATCTTGCCGGCTTTGAGCGCCCGGTCATAAACCTTATCAATCCCGCGCATTTCCGCGCCCGTATAGGAACTGTGGGAATGCGTCACCAACCCGTAGGCGATAAAAAAGCTCTGATTGGTATTGGGCGCGCCGATCATCTGCAGGTTCTTTTTCCCCTGACGGATGATTTCGTAAAACGCCTGATGGGGTGTGCGTACGTAAGAAAAACCACCGTCCGTGATGATGTCTCCATCCTGCACGTACGTCGCAACCGCCTCGCCAATGGTCATCCGCTTGTCCTTCTTGGCGTGTTCTTTCTTTAAATGCGCCGCGCGCGCTGATTCAAAATCAACCAGGCGATCCAGAACGGATGTATCGCCGAGTTTCAGATTCGCGACGGCCTCCTCGTTGTAGAGATATTTTGCCATCTCTTTCTCCTCCTCTTTGTATTAACCCCATGTGTTCCCTCACATTATAAACTTTTAAAAAGATTACTATCCCGGCCCGTTAAGGTCAAGAGTTAACTTTTAAGTGTTGTCCGGCAGTGGTGCTCGAAAGACTTTGATATTCTTGATGTTTTTGCTTACTTATCTTTTGAGCCGTTGGAATTGAACCGGTTGTCGGAGTGATCGTACTGCTCGAAAATATCCTTCAGATCAACGTCATGGTCTTCCAGAACGACATACTGCTGCCAGTCATCTTCCTTGCGTTTGTCCTCAGGCTTGATCAACGCATCGTCGAGATTGGCGGTGTAAACAACGTTTTGAACGGCATTGGGATCGATCAGTGAAGAAACATAGTCCTTTTCCTTGGACGAATCCGCACCCATGCCGAAACTCTTGTACGGGTGGTTAAAGGAAGGAAGGCGATCGATAAACTCCTTTCGGTAGAGTTCCATCGTGAACATGCCTTCATTCCGGCCGGTATGCATAATCGTTTCCAACTGCGTCAGCTTATTTTCACGGATGCTGCTCCGGACGGATGAAGAACCCCGCAGGATGGACAGGACCGGAACGCGGAAGCCCGCCTTCTCGATATGAATCAGTTGCTGGATGATCAGCCAGGAAAACGAAGAGGCAAATTGATAGCGAATGATCTCCTGGCCCTCTCCGGAAACGCAATTGTTGATGCGGTAAATGGCGTCTTCCGCGTCCGTGGCGTGCAGGGTTCCGAACACCAGATGGCCGGACTCGGCCGCCGTCAGGGCGGTCTTGATGGTATCCGGGTCCCGAAGCTCCCCGACAAAAATGACGTCCGGATTTTCACGAAGGGAATCCAGCAGTCCCTGCTCGAAAGACGGCACGTGAATGCCCACCTCCCGCTGTTCAATAAACGCTTTCTTGGGCTTGAACCGGTATTCAATCGGGTCTTCAATCGTGATGATATGGACCGGCCGGGTCCGGTTGATTTCTTCAATAATCGCCGCGACCGTGGTGGATTTGCCCGATCCCGTGCTGCCGCAGACCAGAACCATTCCCGCCCGAAGATCGCGAATCTGGTTGAGGGAGGGGTGCAGGTTCAGCGCGTTCACGTCCGGAATCGTTTCGGGAAGCAGGCGGATGGCCAGGCTCAGTCCCCGCGTCGTGTAGAACGCATTGATCCTGATCCGCACTTCCTGAAGAGACATCGCGAAATCGACAGACCATCGCCTTCTCAGGGTGAAAAGCTGGCGGTCGCTCAGCATTTCCTTGACCAGCTTGTCGATTTCCGTGTGCGTCCATTTCATGTTTTTATCGGAATGAATCACGCCGTCCCTTCGGAAAATCAGCGGATAACCTCCCGTAATATGCAGATCCGAAATTCTCTGTTTGATCGCCGCAAGAATCAGATCATTGAAACGCTTGTCCATAGAAACCATAACCTTTTGCCGGTATGCCGAGAGCTTTGAAAAATGTCATTTCGAGGAGCGTGAGCGACGAGAAATCTTAAGGATGGCCGTTTGTTCAAGATTTCTCCCTTCGGTCGAAATGACAAAAATGGCCGTTATTCAAAGCTCTCATGCCGGGTTCCCCGGGGGAAACCAGGTTTTTCCCCTGCCACCGGATTCCCGACCGCGAGAGACAATAGAAGAAAAACCGGCCGGCGTCAAGCGGAAAAGGCAAAGGCAAAACATGCGGATAAACATCACTCCCTCTGAAGCAAAACACCTTGACAAACACCATTCGCCAAGGGCACATCCCGTCAGCCGCGGCGAAGTTTTATCTTGACTTATGAAAGCGCCGGTTTTACAAATTCAGACAGAATCCTGAATATGAAGAAATGAGGGAAAATCCATGAAAAACAAAAGATATTGGCTGATTGTGGCGGTTCTGGGAATGACGCTCGCTTGCCCTGCATTCGGCGGAACGGCCTTCGGCTATGAAAAAATTGTTGATTTCATTCTCAAAGTGCACCCGGACGTACCGGCTTCCGCCATTCCCGACGATTTTCTGAAAACGGGCAGCGACGACGGCTACGGCTATGCGCATGAAGGGTATATCGACGGTTTCAAGATCATCTGCCGCTCCAAAGGCGGTGTCGTCAAATCCCTGCACGCGCAAAAGCAGTTCAACACGGGTGACCTGAGCGCCGAACACACCTACTACAACATCCTGGGAAATGTTCTGGCCAAACTGATCAAGAAATACAACGGCACATTGGTCAACGAAAAGGGGCGGGGGGAAAGCACCGACAAGGTGCCGTACGACTACGGAGAATATTGCTACTATACGGCGCTGAAAGGAGCGGGAAAGACGATCAAAACCAAAGACTACAAACTGGGGTTCTGGTACGATCTCGGCGTCTGGAAGCGGTGCGACAACGTCAGCTACAATGGGGAGAACCCGGGAAACGTCATCATTGAATTCCGGCCGGGCAACTGACGCTCTGACCGGAAACTTCCGACCTGCTTTCAACTTGACACCCATGGTCAAATTCAGTATGTATAACGCCAATGATTGAAAAAAATTACAAAATCAAGGAAAAACTTTCATGAAAAAATGGACCTTCTTTCTTGTAATGCTGTTTTTGGCTGTTTCGGTTTTTTCCGCAGACGCCCAGAAAAAAATCACCGCCAAAGGGATGGCCGCCAACCAGAGAAACATGGACATCGCCTGCAGCAGAGCCCTGGACGAAGCGCAGCGCAATGCCGTGGAACAGGCGACGGGCGTGATGATTACCAGCACCACCAGCGTGGAGGATTTTCAGGTGAAGATGGACCGCATTCTTTCGGAATCCAAGGGCTTCATCAACACCTACAAAGTGCTGTCCGAAAAAAAATCCGGAACGGACTGCGAGGTAACCATCGAGGCGGATGTCAGCGTGGGAAAGCTGCGCGACAGGATGACGGCCGTCAATCTGATCATGGCGCGCAAATCAAAGCCGCGGGTCATGCTGGTGTTCAAGGATTCCGTAGCCGAGGCCGTCATGGCCAAATACCTGATCCAGCACAACTTCAAACTGGTTGACGCGGATGTGTCCAGCAAAAACAGGGAGTACGATCGTCTGAAGAACACGGCGGAAGCCGGAGACATCCGGGGACTGGCGCAGCACTACGGGGCGGAGGTCATTATCGTCGGAACGGTTGACGCGGACAGCAAGTCCTCCACGATTTACAACATCGAGATGAACAAAAACACGGTCGTGGTCACCGGCAAGGTGATCAACGGAGACACGGGAGAAATCATTACCACGGCCAGCGAAACAAAATCCGACAACAAAATGAAGGGCGACTATAAAGCCCTGACGGAAGAAGTCTCCACCAAGCTGATCACGAAGCTCGTGGATGAGGTGCTGGAAAAGTGGTCGAAAGAACTGGCCAACACCGCCACCGTCAAGCTGATTGTTACGGGCCTGGATGAAGACACGCTGGAAGATTTCAAAGCCGAACTGGGCGAAGAAATCAAGGGCGTCAAGGACGTGAACGAACGTTTTTACGCGGGCGGCAAGGCGGAGTTTGATCTGGAAGTGGAAGGAAACGCCCAGGACGTGGCCCGCGATCTTCGGAAAATAACCGTCAACAAACGTAAAATAAAAATCAAAAGTAGAAGCCAAAACAGAGTTGAGGCGGTTTTATTGCCTTAAACATCGGATATTCGGAAACTTTTTAAGTGGGGAGGATTGAATGAAAAGCAGAAAAGCATACATGGCGATTGCTTGTGCGGTGGTCCTGCTGATGTTCGCGGCCTGCGTGGGGACAAATGAAAGCCTGAAGCAGGGGCAGGAGTTTGCCAGTCAAAACCGCTGGGATGAAGCGATGATTTATTTCCAAAAGGCGGTCAGCGAGGAACCGGACAACCAGGAATTCAAAAATGAGCTGGCCCGGGCCAAACAGGAAGTCGCCAAAAGCCGTCTGGCAAGGGCCAAACAGTCCTATGCGGCAGCCGGACAAAATTTCATGGCGCTGGAGCGACTGTCCAAAGAAGCCGATGAAATTTTGAAACTGGACCCGAACAATCCGGAAAGCAAGTCTTTTTCCGCAACGGTCAACGGGCAGGTCAACAACCTGAAAACCTCCCTGAAAAATCTGTATCAGCAGGCGGAAGCCGACATGCAGAAGGAAGACTGGCTGGCGGCCATCGACAAACTGAAGCAGGTCAACGCCATTTTCCCGAATTATGAAGACACGGGCAACCGGCTCAGGCGCTCTCTGTCCGAAGGCACCAGGGCCATGTACCAGCAGGGAACCAAACTGGCAAAACAGGAAGACTGGAAAGGCGCGGCGGAAAGCTTTAAGGCGGTCATGGACGTCAATCCAAAATTCCTGGATGCGGCCCAGCAGTATGCGAATGCCGTGAAAAATGACAATCCCGCTTACTTCACGGCGGAAGCGGCCAAAGCCGAGAGCGCCGGAAAGCTGGACAGGGCCATTGCCATGTACGAGAAAGCCCTGGAGTATCCGCAGGCCGATCCCAAACTGAACGACAGTCTGGCGGCGCTGAAAACGAAAGCGAGCCAGATTTTCTTAAACGAATCCATCGAACTCCTGAAACAGGACCGGCTTTACGGCTCCTTTAAAAAGCTGGACAGGGCCGGAAAATATTCGACGGCCCTGCGCGGCGATCCCGCTTACGGGGAACACGCGAACCGACTTTGCGAAGCCCTGATGAAACGGGCCAATAAATTTTCGGAAAAGGAATTGTGGGGAAACGCGCTGGTCTGGCTGCAGTTGATCGACAAAATCAACCCGGATTACGAAGGATTGTTCCAGAAGATGAATGAAGTGAAGGACCCCATCTCCCGGCGTGTCCGGAAGTCGATCGCCGTTTTTGACTTCGGCTCCCCCAGTTCAGAGAAAGACGCGGGGAAAATAGCCGCCAACCGTCTCCTGGCCTATCTGCACCAGAACGCCAGCGTCGATTTGCGCATCATCGAACGGGAAAACCTGCAGTCCATCCTGCGGGAAATGCAGCTCAGCCAGACGGGTCTGGTGGACATCAAAACGGCGCAGAGCGTCGGCAAGATGCGCGGTATCGACACATTCATCATGGGAGACGTGCTGCAGTTCTCCGCAAAGTACACGGACAATCCGACCACCAACCAGGTCAAGGTTCTGGTCAATGAAGAAGACGTCCGCAATCCGAATTTTGACGCCTGGCTGCTTCGCAACCCCAAACCGTCGGAGGAAGATCTGAAGCTTGCGCCGCCCATGACGACCAAGAAAAAGGACTACCAGTTCCTGCCCAACAAGCAGGGCGTCGCCCGAATCAACGCCATGCTGGAAATCTCCTACAAGCTGGTGGACACCCAGTCGGGTGAAATTATCGCCAACAACATTACCGGAAAGCTGGTCAAGGAAGACAAATACCAGGAAGGCCTTGCCATCGCGGGCATCAAAGCGGACCCGCTGGAGCTGCCCACGGAAGGTGAAGTGCTGGATCAGCTGGCCAAAGAAAAGATCGCGGAAATGGGCCGCAATGTTCTGAAGCATTTCCAGAGCTTGGAAGTGGAATATTTCAATAAGGGTCAGGACCTGCAGAAGCGCCGCAATTACGAGGCGGCGACGGAAAAATACACGGATGCCATTTTTGATGAAAAATTGAAGACCATCTCCACGCCGATTTCTCAGAAAGCGGCGGAGCTGATCGAACTGATCAACGAATTCAATTAATACGGAGACCGATCTTGCTGAAGAAAATTCTTGCCGGCGCTGTTTTATTCTTGCTGATGCTCCTTGCGGAAACAGGATTCCTCCACGCACAGGAAATCAAGCTGTCCGTCTTTAACTTCGGGACGGCCAACATTGAAGCGTCGGGGCTGGGAACCAGCGTCACCAACGCGCTGATCAGCAATCTGAGCAGAAACCCCTCCATTTCCATCCTCGACCGCAAAGACCTGGAGACGTTTCTGAACCTGAACGACCTTCAGCAAAACGATCAGCTGGACAACGTCGTCAATATCGGCTCGCGGCTGGGGCTCGATTTTATTGTCGTCGGCTCCGTCGCCAAGAGAGGATCCGCCATTACCGTCAAATGCGGACTGGTCCAGATCGACAAGAGAAAAGAAGTGTACAGCACCCAGGTTCGGGCGCAGGGCGAATCGGCGCTGTCCGCGGAAATCGCCAAGCTTGCCTCCCTGATTACCTCGGTGCTGACCAAGAGCAGCACGGGACCTGAAAGCACGTCCGCACCCGGCACAGGCGGCGGACCGGGCGCCGGCGCTCCCGTCAATTTCAAGGGCGTCCCGGGCAACAAAAAAATCATCCTGCGCTGGCAGCCCGTTCCCGGCTTCGCGGCCGCCGGATATGAAGTCTATCGAGCCCTGAATGCGAACGGTCCGTTTGCCATGCTGGGACAGACGGATAAAACGGAATACGCCGATCAAAACGTCGAAAACGACATTTCCTATTTTTACAGAATCCGGGCATACGACCGGTTGAGCCGGCTGAGCGATTACACGCCCGTCGTCTCCGCCCGCACGGACTTCGCGCCCAATCCGCCGATCATTCTGAAGACGGAAGGCCGCGCCAAAAGCATGCTGATTGTCTGGACACCCAATCCCGCCAAGTCCCTGGACCCTTCACCGCTTACCGGGTATAAAATTTACCGCGCCGCCGAAGAAGACGGATCCTATCAGGAAGTCAACAAGCTGCTGTGCGGCGATCTTGCCGACAGCGGCGACGGAAAAATCTATTACCGCGCAACGGGATTGCCGGACGGGCAGACGTTCTTCTACCGACTGGCCGCTTACAACGCCAAAGGCATTGAAAGTGAATTGAGCCATCCCGTCAAAGGAACGACGCTTCCAATCGTGTCTTCCGTCAACGCCGCCGGTCAATTGATTCGTGAAGTTAAATTAACGTGGGCAGGCATTTCTTCGCCTTTCCTTACCGCCTACAATATTTACCGCTCCACCAAAAGCGACGGCGGCTTTGTGAAAATCAAGAGGATCAACGCAGCCGAAGGCGGCCCCCGATACGAGTATTCCGACACGGAAGGTCTGGGCGACAACACCCCTTATTATTACACCGTCACGGCGGAAGACGATCTGAAGGCGGAAACCAGTCCATCCGCGCCCGTCGTCGCGACGACCCGGGACATCCCCCCCCGGCCGGAAAAGTTCACCGCCAGAGGCGGCCTGGTCAAAAAAGTCGA
>JAAZOZ010000260.1 GCA_012797505.1 Smithella sp.
CACCCGGATCCGTCTGCTGGATCCGTCCTTTGACGGCAAGTTTCCGAAAATGGCCGAAGCAATGCGCGAGCCCAAACCCATGTTCACGGAACCGTTCGGGGGAACCGACCGGTATCGCCGGCCTGCCGTTGCCGGCGCGTCGGCGCTGGCGACGGACGTTACCTCTTGGGTCGGCAATCCTTTGCCCGGCCATCTCGAAGAAAGCCGGGCCATTGTGACCGCCCTGCCGCAGGACATCCGCGAAATTGCCGCAACGCCGCGGGGCGCCGCTTCCATTGTCTTCGCGCTCCTCATCGGCAAGGATCCTTCGCGCCGCGAACAGCAGGCCGCGGCGCTGAACCGGGCGATGGTCCTGCAGGCAAATCCCGATCTGGTTTTCCCTCTGGCCTCTCGGCTCGCCGAATTATCCGACCGTCTGAAACTGCCCCTTCTGGAGCTGGCCATGCCGTCTCTGTCGCTCATGACCGGGATGGAAAAACGAAATTTTCTGCTGATGCTGCATTCCCTGATCCATGCCGACGGCAAACGGAGCCTGCTGGAGCTGTCCGTTCAATGGATTCTGGAAAAGCATTTAAATCCGTCCGAAGATTTGTTTCGCGCCATCCGGAAATTTTCCTTCTCCCAGGTGGGGCTGGACATTGTGACCCTTCTTTCCGCTCTGGCCTCAGCCGGGCACGCGCAAGACAAAGATAAAGCGCAAAAGGCATTTGACGCAGGCGTGGCAAGGATCCCGGAGCTGGCCGCCCGGAAACCTGTCTTTTCGTTTCAGGAAAACACCTCCTACGAAACCGTGAACCGGGCGCTCCAGTCGCTGACCGATGCTTCCTTCAAAATCAAGGAATCCGTCGTCGATGCCTGCGCGCACTGCGCCTTCGCGGATCAAACCGTCACGTTCGAGGAGGGTGAACTCCTGCGCGTTGTCGCGCTGGCGCTGCAGTGCCCCCTGCCGCCGTTCATCCGGCCATCGCCCCTGCCGGATGCCGCCTGAGCCAACCCATCCCCGCAGGTTTTAAAAAATCTGAATTTTTTTAAAGATTGCCAAGCCCCATGGCCTGTGTTAAAGCCTGCCCATGTCCATCTGGCAGAAGAAAAACAGGATATTGATCACGTGCCCGAAAGGGGTCGTTCCCTATCTGAAGGCGGAAATCGAGGAGCTGGGGTTCCCCATCCTCCAGGAAATCGACACGGCCGTTTCCACCGAGGGAACCCTGTCGGACACGATGGTGTTGAACCTGCATCTGCGCACGGCCCAGCACGTCCTGTATCAACTGCAAATCTTCAAGGCCATCTCCGCCGGCGCTTTTTACGAGCGTCTGAACGCCATTCCCTGGGAAACGTTTCTGCACGATTCCGGTCCCAGTGCTTACCTCTCGGTCACCTCCGTGGTCGATCACCCGGAGATCACCGACACACGCTTTGCCAACCTCAGGGCCAAGGACGCCATCGTCGATCGCATCCGCGATAAGACAGGCGTCCGGCCGGATTCCGGGCCGGAAAGAAACCGGGCGGTCATTCATGTTTACTGGCGCAACGACCAGGCCATGGCGTATATCGACACGTCCGGGGAAAGGCTTTCGCTGCGCGGCTACCGCAAGATTCCGCTGGCGGCGCCGATGCAGGAAACGCTGGCGGCCGCCCTCATCAAAGCCACGGGATGGCAGGGCCGGACGCCGCTCGTCAACCCGATGTGCGGCAGCGGCACCCTCGCGATCGAGGCGGCCCTGATGGCGCTTCACCGCGCGCCGGGCCTGGGACGGGGCAATTACGGCTTCATGCATATCAGGGATTTTCCCCATGACTCCTGGCAGGAGCTGCGCAGGAAAGCCCGCAATGATTCTTTAAAAGCGCTGCCCTCAACCGTTATCGCTTCGGATATCGATCCGCAAGCGGTGGAGGCCGCGCGCCGCAACGCACAGACGGCCGGCGTTGACCGCCTGATTGAATTCAAGGTCTGCCCCTTCGAAAAAACGCCCACCCCGGGAGGAAAGGGCGTCATCATCATCAATCCGCCCTACGGCGAACGGCTGGAGCCTCTAAAGATCAAAACGGCGCAATCCGCGCCAAAAAAGGAAATCGCGCCGGGGCAAAAAGTCATCGTCCGCAAAGCTGCCGATCTCGCTCATAAGCGCAGCAGTCCCAGCGCCCTTCAACGACTGGAAGCGCTCTATGAAGGCTGCGGCGATTGGCTGAAAGGCATCGGCCGCGGCTACCACGGATACCTCTTCACCGGAAATCTGGAAATGATCAAGAAAGTGGGACTGCGCACGAAGCGCCGGATGACCTTCTACAACGGGGAAATCGAGTGCCGGCTGCTGGAATATGATCTCTATGAAGGCAGCAGAAAGCAAAAATACGCCTAAGAGCAACCGGAGAATGCGAAGCCTTTGCATGATGTCTCTTAGTCATTGCGAACGAAGTGAAGCAATCTCATAAGCATTGGATGTTTGAAGAGATCGCCACGTCGCTTCGCTCCTCGCGATGACAAAAGTGTAATAATGAAAAGTTCTCCATGCGGATAGCCCGTAGCGGTTGGCTTTGAATGCACATTTTGAACGGCCTGAAGACTGGCGCCACGTCGTTTATTCCTTTCCCTCTCTCTTCGCTTCTTTCTTGCGGGCCTTGGCCATCGTCTTCAGCGCTTTTTTGTCCGGCGCGATGGGGGACGGCCAAGGCCGGGAAGGAAAATCCGACGCAGGGGCTCCGGCCGGCAAACCCGGCGTTTCCTGCACGGAGCCGGAAAGCCCGCTTTCCCGGACAGCGCCTGCATTCAGGGTTTTTGTCTCTTCCGTTTCCTGACGGCCGGCCGCTGTCGGATTCTTTTTCGCGCGGCGAAGGCGGATCCTGTTCGCTATGGCTTCCGCCATCATCCGGCCAAACTGGCCGATAAATCCCGCTATCAGAACCAGAACGACCCACTTGATCGCCGACCAGGTGCTGATGTAATCCAGAATGTCCGTCATGAAGCTTCCTTTCCGGCATGGATTTACAGCGGCGCCTTCTTCCACACCTCCAAGGCGCAGGACCTGCAATGTTCTTATACAGGAAAACACCCTGCCATGACAAGGCCTGTTCTGCCCCAGCCGAAGGTTGAATTCGTTCATCCGTCATGATAGAAGTTGATCGGATCCATTCATGAACACCGTCAATTTGGGGAGTTTGGGTTCATGCGCAACGCCATCGTAACGCTGATCATGCTGTTTTTCATCGCCTCGATTGCCGCCTGCATGCCGCCGCCTCTGCAAAAAAAAGATGAGAAGGTAACCGCGGCCCTTGCCGATCCACAGACCTCTTTTTTCGAAGCCTCCCGAAAAGGGGACATCGTCCTGGTCATGCGCCTGGTGGAGGAAAAGCAAATCGACGTCAACCAGACGGACGATTACGCCTGGACTGGTCTGATGTACGCCGTTCAAAACGGCCACGTCGGCCTTGCCGAATACTTTCTTCTCCGGAAATCGCAAATCAATCGGCAGGATGCGGACGGGCTGACGCCTCTGATGATTGCGGCAAATGAGCGGCATCCGGACATTGTGGAACTGCTGCTGGCGTTTGGCGCGGATCCGGAGGCGCAGGACCGACACGGTTACACGGCGTTGATGTGGGCCATTTACAACAAGAGCTGGGACTGCATTCCGCCCTTGCTGGCAACGGGAAAGGGCCTCGATTTGCAAAACGGATTCGGGGAAACGGCGCTGCACCTGGCGCTCGACTACCGTTGCTCCGACATCGCCGCGATGCTGATCCGGCGCCACGCCAATGTGAACCTGAAAGACGGCAGAGGCAGAACTCCGCTTCATCTGGCAGCGAAAAAGGGCGACCACGACAACGTCCTGCTTTTGCTCGCCGAAGGCGCGGACACCGCCGCCAGAGATGAAGCGGGCGAAAATCCGTTGATGAAAAGCATCCGAAACGGCCGCGTTTCAGTCGCCAGGCTGCTTTTGGATCAAACCGGAAACCTCCAGACCTCCAATCAGGAGGGCCAGACGGCGCTGCACCTGGCCGCCGCAGAGGATCTGCCGGACATCGCAGCCGCCCTCATCCGGCGGAAAGCCGACCTGAACCGCCCCGACAGGCAAGGCGATACCCCGTTGATGCTCGCCGTCGAATCAGGATCGAAAAGAACGATTATCCTGCTGGCGGAGCGGGGCGCAGATCTGAAGGCGAAGAACAAAGAGGGAAAAACAGCGCTCGATCTAGCCAGGGAAAAAAGACTCGGCAACGTTGTCGAGTATCTGGAAAGAAAGATGGGGAAGCCATGAAAAGACGCTTGCACGATTTCCGGTGGAGGCTTGCCGCGGCGCTGATCATGATGACCGCCGTCCTGACGGGCTGCCGGTATTTGAGCATCCCGTCCCAGGATGACGCCGTTCCCTCTCTCCTTTCCTTGAAGGGAGAGAAAGGACCGCCCGCTTACAATTCCGCGGTCATCAAAGGGCGCCTCACCGGGCCCGGATGGCGGGGGAACTCCACGCTCATCCTGGCCTGCAGCCCCGCGGACAAAAAAAATGAATGCGCCGAATACACGGCCACCGGTTTGAATCAGGATACTTTCATGCTGTACCTGCCCGAGGGGCGCTACCGGCTTTTTGCCGTTACGGACTACAATCACAATGGAACGTACGAAGAGGATGAAGCATCCGGCATGAGCGGATCGGGAAGCCAGACCCTGGACATTGCGGTTCGGGAAGGAGAGCTGATTTCCGGCGTGGAGATCCGGACCATCGCAACCGATGAACAGCCGGTGCAGCTGCCCCGGGGATGGCGCCGGAAAATCGGGGAGCCCATCATCCGGCAGGCAACCGGCAACGGAGATGTTCTGAAAATTTATCATGAATATTTTTCTTTGGAAAACGCGCAGATTGGCTACTGGAATCCATCGTCCTTCATGAAAATGTTCGGCGCGCATATCTATCTGACGCAGGCCTACGATCCCCGGAAAATCCCTCTCCTTTTCGTGCACGGCACAGAGGGCAGTCCGCACAACTGGATATATTTTTATATGCGTCTGGACCGCAGCAAATACCAGCCCTGGTTCTTCTACTATCCGTCGGGAATCCGCCTGAATCTTGCCTCGGCCCTGCTCGATGAAGAATTGCGTGAGCTTCACGAAAAATTCGGTTTCCGGAAAATGGCCCTCGTCGCGCACAGCGTCGGCGGCCTGACCACGAAAGCCTTCCTGGATCGGCGCCGATCGGAGGGACAAAACACGTTCGTCCGGCTTTTTGTATCCCTCGCCACGCCCTGGAGCGGATTCGGTCTGGCCGACGCCTCCCAAATGCTGCCGCATAAAAGCATACCGGTCTGGCTGGATCTGGGAACGCAAAGCGATTTTATTTCCGCCACGATGGACACCAAACTGCCTTCCACGGTTCACCACTATCTTTTTTACGGCAGAGCCGACAAGCTTACAGGAGGCGCGGAGCCAGACAACCGGGTGGCCGCCGGCTGCGCCGCCGTATATGGATTCGACTGCACACACGACGGCATCCTGATCGACCGCAAGGTATTTTTCCAATTCGACAGCATTCTGGAAAAGGAGATGTTTTGAGATGAAAATTGTCCGATTTGTTTCCAAAAGAAAAGGCCCTCTATACGGTGTTTACGACCC
>JAAZOZ010000261.1 GCA_012797505.1 Smithella sp.
AAGCTCGCGGCCATCAGCTCCGCGATGAGGAGAACGAGCCCGACGATCGCCCAGGCCAGCGCGGGGGAAAATGACCAATCCATCATGACGGCAACCCTTTCTGTTTTCTGAAGTATAGAAAGAACGGAGACGGGAGTCAAGCCAATTCAGGGCTAATTTAGGGTCCAATGGAGAAATCTCCGCCTTGCTCCACCCGACTGCGCCGGAAAACTTCGACAAAGACAAAGCCGTGACACGAAACGGCGTCCGGGTTGACTATCGTCCGGCCTTGTGTTAACGGTTCATGCCCTGTTTACAATAAAAAATTTTGAGGGAAAAACATGACCCCATCCAACGCGGACATTCTGATTCGCCGTGTGAGAGCCGAAGGACGCCGTTCCATGACGGAAACCGAATCCAAAAAACTGCTTGCGTCCTATGGCGTTCCGGTGGCGCGCGACCGGATGGCCACAAATGAGAGAGAAGCGGTTTTGCAGGCGCAAAAAACCGGCTATCCGGTGGTTGTCAAGGGGCACGGCGCAAAGCTACAGCATAAAACCGAACGCGGTCTGGTCAAAACAAACCTGAAATCCGCAAAAGAAGTCCGCGAAGCGTTTTGCGCCATCCGGGCATCCGCGGGCGCCGACTGGGAAGGCTGTATCGTTTCACCGTTGATCGCCGGCAGCCGTGAATTTGTCGCCGGTTTAATCCGGGACGTCCAGTTCGGGCCGGCGGTGATGTTCGGCCTCGGCGGCATTTTTACCGAAGCGCTGGCCGACACGGCTTTTCGTATTGCGCCACTGGACCGGCAAGAGGCCAAACGGATGATCGGGGAAATATCATCCCGGAAGCTGCTCGGGAATTTTCGCGGCGAAGCGCCCGTTGATTCCGAGCGACTGGCCGATGTTCTGCTGGGCCTCTCGAGGCTTGGCCTGGAGCGGCCGGATATCCGGGAGGTGGATGTCAATCCGCTGATCGCGACCCCGAAGGGAAACATCGTGGCCGTGGACGCGCTGGTGGTTTTGGATGAAGCCCCCTCGGCTTCGGGCGCGGCGGCAGGCGGCAAGGGGAAGCAAAAAAGGCAGGCGGAAATCCGCGCCGCGCTCGACGAGATGGCGAACGCCAAATCCGTTGCCGTGGTCGGCGCCACCCGTCCGGAAGCTAACGGATTTTCGGGGATGTTCGGCTGCATGAGAAATTTCGGCTACCGGGGAAGGCTTTACCCCGTCAACCCCAGGCTTCAGGACATCGACGGGATCAGGGCCTATCCGAATCTGTCGTCGCTTCCGGAAATTGCGGACCTGGTCATCATCTCCGTTCCCGCCCCTCGTGTCGCGGACATACTCAGGGAATGCGCCGCCACGGGGCACAAAAATATCCATATCTTCAGCTCCGGCTTCAAGGAAACCGGCGAAGAAGAGGGCATCCGGCTGCAGAAGGAGATTGAAACCGTCGCCGCGGAAGGGGGCCTGCGCGTCATCGGGCCGAATTGCATGGGCTTCTACGTTCCCAAAAACCGGATGCTGACCTGGGAGAACGCTTCCACAAAAACCGGCCCCGTTTCCCTGATCAGCCAGAGCGGCGGCAATGCCCAGGATTTTTCCAATTACCTGACGGATGTTTACGACATCGGTTTTGCCAAGTCCATCAGCTACGGCAATGCCCTGACGCTCGACAGTACGGATTTTCTGGATTACCTGGCCCGCGACGGGGAAACGGGGATCATCACCATGTATCTCGAGGGCGTGAAAGACGGCCGGCTTCTGCTGGGGCAGGTGAAGAAAATCAACCGCCGGAAGCCGGTCATCATCTACAAAAGCGGCCTCACGGAATCGGGAGCAAGGGCCGTGTCTTCGCATACGGGCTCGCTGGCCGGCGGGGAAAAGATCTGGCAGGCCTTCTTTCGCCAAACCGGGGCGGTCCGTGTGGAATCGCTGGCAGAGATGGCCGATGTGGCGCAGGCGTTTCACCGGGCGGGGAAGGTCAAAGGAAAAAGGGTGGCCGTTCTCGGATTCGGCGGAG
>JAAZOZ010000262.1 GCA_012797505.1 Smithella sp.
CATGTTTCGTTAGTCAATGAATTGAGAGCTTTGAACAATGTCATTTCGAGGAGCGTGAGCGACGAGAAATCTTAAGGATGGCCGTTTGTTCAAGATTTCTCCCTTCGGTCGAAATGACAAAAATGGCCGTTATTCAAAGCTCTCGAATTAAGCTGGACGCTTCTCTATCTAACGACGTTTGACGGCATCTTGTTGCATTCAAAATTGAAGCCCGGAAAGAGCGCTGAGGTGGTGAGAGAGCGAAGGAGCGGCCGGATAACCGTCTTTCCGATGGTCCTCTATAAGGGAAAAAACCAGCGGCAAGTCAGGAGGTATTTTATTTTTTGTTCCGGATGCCCAGCGATTCGCAGAGGATCTCCGACGGATCGAACGCGTTCATCCCCGAAAGGCCGGAAAGCTGCATACGGCACGATCCGCAATCGGCGACAATCGCCTTTGCCCCGGTTTTGCGGATCAGTGATACGGCCCGCGCGCCCAGTTCGCAAGCCGTGGCTTCATTGGTTGTCTTGAAGCCGTAGCTGCCGGAGAGTCCGCAGCAGGCGTCATCGAGAATCGCTACATCCAACCCCGGAATCCGCTTCATCAGCTCGGCGGCCGGGTAGCCGATTTTCAACGCGCGCAGGTGGCAGGGAATGTGATAGGCCAGCGAGCGGTTAACTTCCCGGAAGGCGGGAGAGATCTCGCGCTCCGCGATCAGCTTGAGCAGGTATTCATGCAGGTCGTAGCTGTTTTCCGCGATTTTTTTTGCTTCGGGAATTTCCAGAATCCCCATGTAATCCTGCAACAGACACAAACCGCAGGAGGTGCAGGTATAGACGATGTCGTATCCCGCGTCGATATAGTTGGAAAGAGAAGCGACGTTTTTTCGCGCAAAGGTCCGCGCCAGCGCCAGGTTGCCGTTTCCCAGCGCGGGAAGCCCGCAACACACCTGGGGAGGCAGGACGACATTGATGTCAAAGGACTGAAGCATCCGCATGATCTTTCTTCCGATGTCGGGCCGGTAGAAGTTGATAAAGCAGCCGTAAAAGAAAGCGATCTTCCGGTTTCCGCGGCTGCGGATTTTCTTTTCTCCGCGCAGGGTTTTGAAGCTGAATTTGGGGAAGGGGATGTACGTCGCGATGCCCATTTGTCCGAGGATTTTTTTGCCGATTTTGGCGGCGGCTATCCGGTTGGCCAGCGGCGCCGTCATTGATCCGAGGGCCGAGAGATAGTAGTTGTTGGCAAAAAGCAGATGCGCCGGCGTGTGGGGGTGTTCCAGGCCGTACCGCTGCTGCACCCGGAGAATGATTTGCGCCGGCTCCACGCCGCAGGGACAGGCCATTTCGCAGCGTTTGCACTGGCTGCACAGAAGCACCCAGTCGTCGATGGATTTTTCGCGGCCGATGCGGAAGCGCTGGGCGTCGGGCCCCGCCTGCTTGGGGCCGGGAAATTCCGGCTGGACCCGGAAGACGGGGCAGCTTTCCACGCAAATCGTGCAGCGGATGCAATGCTCGAACGTCATCGCAGTCTCTCCAGGCAGGACCGGGCCGCGGCCCGTCCCGTGGCGATCGCAAAGCCGTGTCCGCAGCCGTTTTTCAGCGCCTCTGAATGGGCGAGAATCGAACCGCAGACGAAAACATTGTTCCAGGGAGAGCCTTGCGGGCAAAACGCGTCATCCACGACAATGCCCGCCTGGCCGATGCCGTGGCTGACGGAAAAATAATCCTGGTCAAACCAGTCATCCCGGTTTTCCGGCGCAAAAACGGGCAGGTCAAAAACCTTTTCCACGATCCGGTCCCGCTTTGCCCAGAGCCCTCCGCCGACAAAGGATCCGGTGGCCAGAATAAAAGCCCGGGCATTGAGGCTGTTGGGCCTGCCCTGCGCCCCGGTCGAAACCGCTTCGATCTGGCGGTCCGATTTTTCGACACCGACGACCGGCCAGTTCCAGTAGATCACGCCTCCACGGCGCCGCAGATGGTCCTTCATGCCATTAAACAGCCTTCTTCCGGGCATGGACGGCGGAAGGGTGGGGATTTCAAAGACAGGGCGCTCCAGCCGGGATTCGATTTGCTTCAACAGGAAGGACGCCGACTCCAGGCCCAGCACCGCGGGGAAAGCGATCTTGTCTTCGCGGATGTTCTGCCGCTCCAGCCACAGCAGAAAGGTTTCCCGAAAGGCGCTGTCCTCAAAATGGGCGGCGATGCCCATGGTGGTGGAAACCCCGGCGTCATAAGCGGAAAAGGAGGCGTTCGAAAAGCGGGAAAGGAGATAGCCGGGATAAAAATCCTTGAGGCCCGTGAAGGTGATGAGATGAATCCTTTCGTTGTCACTTTGCGGGGAGGCCTGCATCGTCGCGGGGACCAGGCAGGTGGTTTTGAACGCGCCGATGGCCGAAAGAATGCGGCGGTTTTTTTCCAACGTTCCCTCATAAGGCATGTCCATGTCCGCCATCATCTGCCGGAAGTCTTCGATGGACTGCCGCAACATTGCCTCGGGAACCAGATGGAAGGGATGCTCATCGGGCAGACCGGCGATTCCCGAAAGCGGTTGGTCGTCGCGGGAGCAGACATCGATGCAGCCGGTGGACAGGCAGGCGGTCGGTTCACCGGCGGTGACCAGCGCCACGCTTACGCCCTGTTGAGCGAGCCAGGCGGCCGCGGTCAGACCCGCCGCGCCCGCGCCGATGACAATGACATCGTATTCAATGACGCTCACGGGTTTTCTCCATGGCCAGAATGCCCAGATAAATATATTCGACCAGCTGCTCCTCCCGCAGCTGATCTCCCCACAGAGCGTAGCGGATTCCGCGAAAACGCCTTTGTAGAAATTCCCGAAGCGACTGCACGGACTGTTGGGCCGTCAGAATTTCCATGTCATGCATGACGCCCAGCGCGCGAAAGGTGCAGAAGCCTCCCTGGCAGGGGCCCATGCCCAGGCGCGTCCGGTGTGAAATGTCTCCCACATGGCGGGTGCCGGTTTCCCGGATAATATTTTCCACGCGGCCGCGGCTTACCAGTTCACATTCGCACAGGATGTTTTTCATGTCCGCCAGTCGGCGGGACAGGGGATACCCGCTGAGCTCCTCCTGGCCGTCCAGCGGCTGGTCGGCCGTTTCGCAGTCGTGCTTCAGATTAAAGGCGTTCATGATGGTATCGACCATTTTTTCCGCCATCAGCCGGAAGGTGGTGAGTTTGCCGCCGACGATGCTGTACATACCGTTTTGATGGTCGATAATCTGAAAGCCGCGCGAGATTTCCCGGCTGTCCATCTTTTGCGATTTGAGCAGGGGACGGACGCCTGAAAACGCCCGGATAATGCGCGCCTTATGAAAATGAGGAATCATCCGGCCGGCCTCGCCGATGATGGCGTCCACCTCCGCGGACTGGGTCGAGAGTGCATCCGGGTCTTCCACAGAAAGCGACGTGGTGCCGGCGAGACACACGGCTTCGTTGGGAACAATGATGTCGCCGTCCGAGGAAGGCCGCAGGCGATTGATGACCATGTCGGTCAGGCGGTGATTGGTGATGACCAGGCTGCCTTTGGAGAGCGTCAGCGGCACTTCGCAGCCGGCCAGCCGGGCCACGAGATCGGCCCACGCGCCCGAGGCATTGACCAGAATGTTGCCGTGGATTTCTTTTACTTCGCCCGTGGCCGCGTCGGTGGCTTTGACGCCGATGCAACGGCCGTGGGATTGGACGATTTCCGTGACCCGGTGGCGGATGAAAATCAAGCCCCCTTTCATCTGCGAGGTTTTCATGTTGAGCAGGCACAGGCGGAAAGGATCGATCGAGCAGTCGGGAACCCGGATGGCTTCCTCGATGTCCGGATTCAAATTGGGCACGAGTTCCAGCGCTTTGGTGGAAGAAAGAATTTCGGTGGGGATGCCGATGTCGTCGCAGCTTCGCAAAAATCTTTCCCGGAAGAGTTTGGAATCGCCGGGCAGCCTCACGAATAATCCGCCGGTGCGCTCCACGCATTTTTCGCCGATGCGCCGCAGAATCAGATTTTCATCGTAGCATTCTTTGGCCGCGATGGGATCCGACACCGCGTACCGGCCGCCGCTGTGCAAGAGCCCGTGGCAGGCGCCGGTGGCTCCCGCCGCGAAATCGCCTTTCTCAATCAGGCAGTGAGGGATGCCGCGGAGCGCCAGGTCCCGGGCAATGCCGCAGCCCGTGGCGCCTCCGCCGATAATGATGACATCCGTCTTGATCATCTAAAATAAAATCTTCCTTTTAGCCTTCAGCCTTC
>JAAZOZ010000027.1 GCA_012797505.1 Smithella sp.
CGATGATGATATGATCCAGAATCGTGACGGTGTTTGGCATGTTGATCGTCCTTGTCCGCCGTATGCCTTGCAGGGCTATGAATGCAGGAGGGTAGAAAGTTTCCGGACGACGGCGTCGCCCATTTCCTCCGTGGTGTCCGCTCTTCCGCCCGCCGGGGCAATATCCGGAGTGCGCCGGCCATCCCGCAGGACGCTTTTTACCGCTTGTTCAATCAGCGCCGCCTCTGCCGGTCTGTCCAACGAATGCCGCAGCATCATGGCGACGGACAGAATGGTTGCCAGCGGGTTGGCGATGTTCTTTCCCGCGATGTCCGGCGCGGAGCCGTGGATCGGCTCGTACAGAGCCTTCCCGTCGCCCAGGCTGGCGGACGGCAGCATGCCGATGGAGCCGGTCAGCATGGCGGCTTCGTCGCTCAGAATGTCGCCGAACAAATTGGAGGTCACGATTACGTCAAACTGCGAAGGATTGCGGATGAGCTGCATGGCGCAGTTGTCCACATACATGTGCGAAAGCGCCACGTCGGGATAGCCGCGGCCGGTCTCCGTGACGACCTGACGCCACAGTTCCGTGGTTTCCAGAACATTGGCCTTGTCCACCGACAGGAGTTTTTTCCTTCGGCCGCGCGCCAGTTCAAACGCGCGCAGTGCGATGCGGCGGATTTCGTCTTCCGTGTAGATCATGGTGTTGACGCCGGTGCGCCGGCCGCTTTGGTCTTTGGTCACGCCGCGCGGTTTTCCGAAGTAGATGTCGCCGGTCAGCTCCCGCAAAATCATGATGTCGATGCCCTGCACCAGATTCTTTTTGAGCGGGGAGGCGTCCGCCAGTTCGTCAAAGACCAATACGGGCCGCAGGTTGGCGTAAAGCCCCAGCTTTTCGCGCAGGCCCAGAAGCGCGCGCTCCGGCCGGACGCTGTAGTCCAGGCCTTCCCATTTCGGTCCGCCCACCGCGCCCAGCAGCACGGCGTCGCTTTGCAGGGCAAGCATCAGGCTTTCGTCGGGAAAGGGGGCGCCGCACGCGTCATAGGCGCTTCCGCCGATCAGTCCCTCCGTCAGCGTCAGGGAGATGCCGCGGCGGTCGGCGACGAGCCTCAGGACTTTCAGGGCTTCCCGGATGATTTCCGGACCGATTCCATCTCCGGCGAAAACGGCGATCTTCAGATTTTGTTTTGTCATGCTTTTCTCATTTTCCGGCGATGTGCTTCATCAGGCCGCCGTCGGCGATGAGCTGTTCCATAAAGGGCGGGATCGGGCTGATTGAAAATTTCCGGTCCAGGCCTTCCACCGTAATCGAACCCTGCGCGCTGTCCAGCGAAATCCGGGCGCCTTCGGCAATCGCGTCGGCAAGATCGCGGGATTCGAAGATCGGCAGTCCCATGTTAAAGGCGTTGCGGTAGAAAATGCGCGCGAAGCTTTTCGCCACGACGCAGGAAACTCCGGCCGCCTTGATGGCGATGGGCGCGTGTTCCCGGGATGATCCGCAGCCGAAGTTTTCTCCGCCGACGATGATGTCGCCCGGCTTCATCCGGGTGATGAAGGCGGGGTCTGCGTCTTCCATACAGTGCCGGGCCAGTTGGGCCGGATCCGACGTGTTGAGATGGCGCGCGGGGATGATCGCGTCGGTGTCAATGTTGTCCCCGAATTTCCAGACTCTTCCTTCCAAAATCATGGTCTTGTTCCCTTTGGATTTATAGTTCTTCCGGTGAAGCGATGCGGCCCAGAACGGCGGATGCCGCGGCCACGGCGGGGCCGGCCAGATAGACTTCGCTTTTGGGGTGGCCCATGCGCCCCACAAAATTGCGGTTGGTCGTGGCGACGGATTTTTCGCCCTCGGCCAGGATGCCCAGGTGGCCCCCCAGGCACGCGCCGCACGACGGCGGACTGATCACCGCTCCCGCGTCCATGAAGATTTCCAGCAGCCCTTCCCGGAGGGCCTGCCGATAAATGAGCGGTGTGGCCGGAACCACGATCAGGCGGACATGGGGGGCGGCCTTGCGGCCTTTTAAAATTCCGGCGGCAACGCGCAGATCTTCAATCCGGCCGTTGGTGCAGCTCCCGATCAGGGATTGGTCAATTTTTACGCCGCCTGCCTGGCTGATTCCCCTGACGTTGGAAGGCAGATGCGGAAAGGCGACCTGAAGCTCCAGTTGGGAGGCGTCGATTTCAATCGTCTGCGCGTAAACGGCGTCCGGATCGGAAGTGTAAAATGTGTAAGGCCTTTTGGCGCGCGGTTTGACGTATTCCCCGGTGATTTCGTCCGGCGGAAAGATGCCGTTTTTCGCGCCGGCTTCGATGGCCATGTTGGCCATGGACAGCCGGTCGGCCATGGGAAGCCTGCGGATGGTTTCACCCGTGAACTCCATCGCGGAATAGAGAGCGCCGTCCACGCCGATGCGTCCGATGATGTGAAGAATCAGGTCTTTTCCGGAAACCCATTTTTGCAGTTTGCCGTAGATGACAAATTTGATCGACGGCGGAACCTTGAACCACAGTTCGCCCGTGAGCATGGCGGCGGCGAGATCCGTGCTGCCGACGCCGGTGGCAAAAGCGCCCAGGGCGCCGTAGGTGCAGGTGTGGCTGTCCGCGCCGATGACCAGGTCGCCGGGAAGAACGATGCCCTTTTCCGGCAGCAGCGCGTGTTCGACGCCCACCTGTCCGCCTTCGTAGAAGTGTGTGACGCCGTGTTCGAAGGCGAACTCGCGGACGGTTTTGCACTGCTGGGCGGAGTCGATGTCTTTGTTCGGCGTAAAATGATCCAAAACCAGCGCCACCCGGTCGCGGTCAAAAACCTTCTTCCCGCCGGCCGCGCGGAATTCGCGGATGGCGATGGGCGCCGTGATGTCGTTGCCCAGCGCGATATCGACCCGGGCGTTGATGAGCCGGCCGGGCGCGATTTCCTTCAGGTCCGTGTGGGCCATTAAAATTTTTTCCGTTATCGTGTATCCCACGCTGTAAGCTCCCTGATGATGGAATGCGTTTTATAAAGATGATGCCGACGCTTTCGCAAAAAACCGGGTTTGCCGGGCCGGCCGGAGGGGCCGACCTTTGAACTCCTGAGGGTTGGACAGCCCGCCATGACAAACGGTATCCCACCGGATTTTTTGCGGGAACGCGGTTTTTCACTATCGCATTTTTCAGCTTAATTCAAGTTTAACCTTTTTGGCGTTGTCTTTCAAAAATTCCAGCCGGTTCAGCGCGTTGATGTACGCCTTGGCCGAGGCCACGATCACGTCCGGATGCGCGCCGCGCCCGATGACGGAATGCCCGTTGTACTTGAGTTGCACCATCGTCTCCCCCTGCGCGTCCGATCCGCCGGTAATGGCGTTGACCGCGTACTTCAAAAGCAGGTAGTTGGTCTTGGTGATGTTGCGGATGGCCGCGAAGGTCGCATCCACCGGCCCGTTGCCGAATCCCGCGTCGCGGATCACGTCTTTGCCCACCTGCATTTCCATGGTCGCCGTGGGAATGGCCACATTGCCGCTGACCACATTGAGGTAGATCAGGTTGTACTTTTCCTCTCCCCGGTAGATCTCTTCATAGAGAATCGCCTCCATGTCCTCATCGTAGATGTCTTTCTTCACATCCGCCAGGTCTTTCACCTTTGCCGCGACGCGGTTGATCTGATCTTCATTCAGGAGGTAGCCCATTTTTTTCAGATGCTGCGAAATGGCCGCGCGACCGGAATGCTTGCCCAAAACGATATGGCTGTCGCTGATCCCGACGGACTGGGGCGTCATAATCTCGTAGGTGATTTTCTCCTTGATCAGGCCGTCCTGATGGATGCCGGATTCGTGCGCGAACGCGTTGGCGCCGACGATGGCCTTGTTCGGCTGCACGGGTATGCCGGTAATCTGCGTCAGCAGGCGCGAGGTTTTATAAATCTGATCTGTTTTGATTTGGGTGGAAAGGCCGAACATATCTTTTCGCGTGGCCAGCGCCATGACGATTTCTTCCATCGCCGTGTTTCCGGCCCTTTCCCCGATGCCGTTGATCGTGCACTCCACCTGCCTGGCGCCCGCGCGGATGGCGGCGAGCGAATTGGCCACCGCCAGCCCCAGATCGTTGTGGCAGTGGACGGAGATGATCGTATCGCCCATGTTTTTCACACGATCGAACAGAAAGGCGATGAGGCTGCCGAACTCTTCGGGAACGGTGTAGCCGACCGTGTCGGGAATATTGACGGTGACGGCGCCCGCGTCAATCACGGCGGAAACCATCTGAGCCAGATAATCCCTGTCCGAGCGCGTGGCGTCCATCGGTGAAAATTCGACGTTGGGGGTGTAGGATTTCGCAAGCTTCACGGCCGCCACCGCTTCCTTGAGCACCTGCGCGCGGCTCTTCTTGAGCTGGTATTTCAGATGGATGTCCGACGATGAAATGAACGTGTGGATGCGGGGATGCGCCGCCTGCCGGATGGCCTGCCAGGCGCGGTCGATGTCCTGTTTGTTGGCGCGCGCCAGTCCCGCCACCTGCGATTTCCGGATTTCCCGGGCGATCTGGCGGACGGCGTCAAAATCGCCCTCCGAGGCGATGGGAAACCCCGCCTCGATGATATCGACGCCGAGCCTTTCGAGCTGTCGGGCCAGAAGCAGCTTTTCCTCCGTGTTCATGCTGTTGCCCGGCGACTGTTCTCCATCCCGGAGGGATGTGTCAAAAATATAGACGTGATTTTTATCCTTTTTCATAGGGGCTCCTTTCACTGTATAAAAAAAGGCCGTGGGTTCCGCCCACGGCCTTTCAGGTAATCATCTATTTGAAGCGTTCAGCGACGACCTAAAAACGGCGGGCAGGCGGCCTTGACCAACAGGCGCAACAGGGCGAGGCCCGGAAGCAGGGTCAGAAGAGCGCTTGCCAAAATCGTTGTCGTCCTAAAGCTGAACATTGCTTTCCTTATACATTCGCAAAAATAGGTTCGTCTTGTTAATGCAAAACGCAAGATTTGTCAAAACTTTTTTCTTTTCAATAAAAAAGGGGAGCCGAAGCTCCCCTTTCCAAAGGAGGGATGGGCAAATTGGCTATTGACAGATACCCATTCCTAAACCGGGTCCGGGACCCTGGCCGGCGCCGAATCCACAGTCGCCTCTCATTCCGCCGCGGGGGCCAAAGCCTGTTTTTCTGCCCCATGGCAAGTTGGCCAGTTTATCCTTTTGCTCAGGAGTCAAAACCTTGTCAATTTCAAACCTTAAGGCGGTTGCTTTGTCCTCCATTTCGTTTCTCAGTGTCCTCAGCTCCTTTTGAGCCGCAGAGATTTTTTCCTTGTCCGGATTGGCCTGCAGCCACAGTCTTCGCAATTCCACGGATTTGTCAAAAATCTTTTCCCGGACGGCTTTTGTGGCTTTGTAATGTGCGTCCTGCAGGGCCTCAATTTTTACATTCTGTTCATCAGTCAGGTTTAATCTTTCCAGGCTTGCATTCCCGCAGGGTCCGTATCCTCTGCCTTTTCCCGGGCCGGGTCCCCAGGCGAAGGCCGACGTCGTTAAAAGCAAGCCCGCCAAAACGGCTGTTAGCGTTAATGTAATTTTTTTCATGGTGCATCTCCTTTTTCATTTATTTCTGATCAGTTGCCGATTTATAGAGCAAGGCATGTGCCAACGATGTTAATTATTTGTAATTATTGATCTTATTAAAAATCAGTAAAAATTTGATTTGCCTTTTGCCCGCATTGGACGGATAATGCGTACCCAATTTGGGTATCCGGATGGGTCCATTGTATCCAGGGTGATGCGGGAGAAAAACACATGCCTGAGAAAAAAAAGAGAAAAGTCCGCTTTGACATTTCCGTCTGGGTGGTCATCAGCGCCGTTGCGGTTTTAGCCGTCATTTTGGGGATGATGCTGTTGATGCAGTTTCAGCAGGCCCAGAATCAGGCGCGGATTCTGTTGATCGAGAAGGGGACAACGTTGATTCATTCTTTTGAATCGGGCCTGCGCCTCCTTCCGGAGCAGATGGAAGAAGGCTTCTATCTTCAGAAACTGCTCATGGAAACGGCCCAGCAGCCGGATGTGGATTACCTGATGGTCACGGACGGCGAAGGTCATATTCTGGCGGACAGTGATCCGTCCATGCTGGGACTGTCCTACGGACTTGATCTGGACGTGAAAAAAATTGCGCAAAGCCGGGAAATTTTCTGGCGGCAGACGGCCAATCCCCAAGGTGCGGGTACGTTTGAGGTTTACAGGGGGCTTTCCCCGGCGGCGAGGAATGCCGGGAAAGAGGGCCTGATTGTTTATGTCGGATTCAATATGGCGAAAATCGAAAAAGCGTCCCGGGAAGACGCGCTTCGGACGGCAGTGACGGCGCTCGTGCTTGTCCTGATCGGGTCTCTGGCCATCGTGTCTCTTTTTCTGGTCCAGGCGTATCGTCTGGCGCGCGTGTCTCTTTCGCGGGTCACCGTCTTTTCGGAAGCCCTGGTCAAGAATATGCCCATCGCGCTTCTGGCGGTGGACCGGGAAGGAAAAATTGCCGCCTGCAATGACCAGGCAAAAGGCCTGCTTACCGGCTCTCCCGCGGAAGCGGTGGGCCGGGAGGCTTCCCACGTTCTGCCCGAACCGTTTTTGCGGCTGCTGGAAGTCGTTCAGGGACGGACCGGTCCGGTTGAAGAGGACATCCTTTGGGCTTCCGAAACCGGCGAACAGACCTGGGAGGTTGTTGCGGCGGCTTTTGCCGACGATGAGGATCAGGAAGGGAGAATTCTGCTGGCCCGCAACGTGACGGGTGTCCGGCAGATGGAAAAGGAAGTCGCCCGAAGCCGCCACCTGAATGCCATCGCATCGCTGGCCGCCGGCGTGGCGCACGAAATCCGCAATCCGCTGAGCTCCATCAAGGGATTTGCCGTTTATTTCAAAAAAAGGCTGGCCGGGAATCGGGAAGACGAAGAGACGGCCGAAATCATGATCGCCGAGACCGAAAGACTGAACCGCGTCATCAGCCAGCTCATTGAGTTTGCCCGTCCGCTGGTTCTGAAAAGGGAGCCGGCGAACCTGGAGGATCTGGTGAGGCAGACGGTTCGTCTGGTGACGGCCGAAGCGGAGCAAAATGGCGTGGCGGTGGAAATCCGGGCGGGGAAGGGGCTTCCCCGGGCCGACGTGGATCCGGACAAGGTCAGGCAGGTGCTGCTCAATATTTTCTTAAACGCGCTGGCTGCAATGCCCGGCGGGGGCAGGCTGTCGATCCTGCTGAACCGGCGGGAAGAATTCGTGGAAGTTGAAGTTTCCGACACGGGAGAAGGGATTCCCCGGGAAAGCCTGCCCCGGATTTATGATCCATATTTCACGTCCAAGCCGGCCGGGACCGGTTTGGGCCTTGCGGTCGCACAGAAGATTATGGACGCGCACGGCGGCGCGATTCAAGTGGAAAGCCGGGAGGGGGCCGGGACCCGGGTCTCGCTGCGCTTCCCGCTGATGGAAAAAGAAGGGATGGAAGAATGAAAGATACACTGGAAATTTTGATTGTGGACGACGATGCGGTTCACCGCAGAGCGGTCCGGCTCAACATGGCCGGCTGGGGGTATTCCGTTACGGAAGCGGACGACGGGGAAGAAGCCGTCCGGCAGGTTCGCGTGAGGACGTTTGACCTGATCCTGATGGACATCCGCATGACGAAGATGTCGGGTCTGGAAGCCCTCGAACAGATCAAGAAAATTCAGCCGGCCGTTCCGGTGATTATCATGACGGCCTACGCGTCGGTGGAAACCGCCGTCAGCGCCATGAAGATGGGCGCCGACGATTATCTGACCAAGCCGCTGAACTACGACGAACTGCAAATCAAAATCGCGCGGACGGCGGAGCGCCGCCGGCTGAAAAACGAGAATGAATATCTGAAGGAAAGACTGGGCGAGAAGTTCGACCGCCG
>JAAZOZ010000263.1 GCA_012797505.1 Smithella sp.
AGCTTTGAAAAATGTCATTTCGAGGAGCGTGAGCGACGAGAAATCTTAAGGATGGCCGTTTGTTCAAGATTTCTCCCTTCGGTCGAAATGACAAAAATGGCCGTTATTCAAAGCTCTCGGAGGCTGCGGTGGCGCTGGTTTTGCAGGCGGCCGATCACGGGTTCGAAGGAGGAAACATGCCGAAAAACACGATATTGCATGCGCTGGTTTTTATACAAAATTGGGGCGAGGAAGACGGGTTGATGAATTTTTTGAGGGGAAACCCGCACGCCGTTTCCATCTTCCATGTGATGGGCCGCCACAGCTACGTCGTTGACTCCAACTTTGACGATAAAGAACAGCTCCATGACTGGATCAACCGGCTCAAGACGATCCGGCTTTCCGCGGGTGTGCCCGCCGTGATTTCCGTGCAGACGCAGAAGGTCATTCAGGTCTTCAAACAAAAAAATGATTTTGACTTAAAAGATTACAGAGATCTGGCGGACCGGTATCACTTTTTCATGCTCATCGACAATCCCCATCATGACGAAAAGCTGATCGAACTCTTGAAAAAATTACGAATCGTCAGTTCCATTCTGCACACGCAGGGCGCGAACTCCTTCATTGTGGAAATCATCACGGAAGCCTACGACAGCTACAAAAAGATGCTCGGCAAGGCCAAAGAGCTCAAGAGCATCCAGCATATTGAAACGCTGGAAGTCCTTTCCGTCAAAAAATACCGCAACCAGATTATTGACAAGGGAGGGGAGCTTTCCTATCCTCGGACGGATCTCCGGGAGCTCTATACCCTGTAGCGCTCAAAAAAACGGCGGCCAGAACGGCCGCCGTTTTGCATTTTCGCGTTTTTTCGTTATCGGCCTTTGAATTGCGCCGGTCTCTTTTCCAGAAACGCTTTGGAGCCTTCTTTGAAATCTTCGGTAACCAGCAGGGTCTGGAAGGCGGCTTTCTCAATCTTGGTGATGCCGTCGTAAAGGGTGCCTTCCAATCCCAGACGGACAGCCTTCATAATCTCACGCTGCGCCACGGGAGCGCCGCCCGCCAGTTTTTTGGCCAGCTTTTTGGCGGCTGGCAGAACTTCAGCCTGCGGAACGACCTTGTTGAGCAATCCCCGTGCGTACGCTTCATTGGCCGGCATGAAATCGCCGGTGAGCATCAGTTCCAGAGCCTTGGTTTTGCCGATGTAGCGGGGAAGTCTCTGGGTTCCGCCCCAGCCGGGGTTCAAACCCAGTTTGACTTCGGGAAGACCCACCACCGCTTCTTCCGCCATGATCCTCAAATGGCAGGAGCAGGCCAGTTCCAGTCCTCCGCCCAGGGCCAGGCCCTGAATGGCCGCGATGATGATCTTGGGATAATTTTCAATTTTGAAATACACGGCGTTGCCGTCGTACTGGGGCACTTTACCCGACTGGAGGTCCGCAAACTCGGTAATGTCCGCGCCCGCTGAAAAGCATTTCGGGCCGGTGCCGGTGATAATGATGACGCGCACACCGTCGTCTTTTTCGCATTTATCCAAAAGGTCGTTTAAATCCCGCAAAACCCCCTGCGCCATTGCGTTGGCCGGCGGATGATTGATGGCGGCCACCACAACCGCGCCGTCTTGTTCCACCACCAGTTTTTCATATTCAAAAGCCATGTTCCTATCCTCCTTGGGTATTGATTTTAAAGATTTTCATCGTACCGTTTTTAAAAAACGCCGAAGGCACTATAGAAAGAACGCAAAAGCGTGTCAAGAGGAAACAGCAACCGGCCGCCATGCGGGACGCTGCATGCCGGAATTTTCATTTCCGCCATGCAAAATTTTCTTGAAACCCGGAAAATAAGGTGTATGATTCCGGCGTCCTGCGGGCACGCGGGGCAACCTTCATCAACAATAAATGGCGGCGACCATCCAATCCGTGCGCTATCGAGGAGAAGGTTATGAATGTTGCTGTTGTGTTAATAATAGCGGTGGTTTTGTTCTTTCTGGCCTATCGCTTTTATGCCCGTTTTATTGCAAAGCTTTTTGACGAAAATGACAACCGGCCCACGCCGGCCTGCGCGCTCAGGGACGATCGCGACTATGTGCCGACAAAGCCCGTGGTTTTATTTGGCCATCATTTTGCCGGCATCGCCGGAGGCGGTCC
>JAAZOZ010000264.1 GCA_012797505.1 Smithella sp.
GCTTAGTCTGGTTCTTGCGCCCCTCGTCATCTTCATCGTCGGCTACCTCGTGGAATATTTCCTCCTGCGCCGGGTCCATTCCTACGGCCACGGCGGAGAGCTTCTACTCACGCTAGGCGTCTTCTACGTTATCCAGGAGCTGGTCAAAGTGTTCTGGGGCGACTTTCCCCGGCCGCTTTCGACGCCGACGCTGTCTGCAGGGAAGATCAATCTCGGCGGGATCCAGATATCCGATTACGGTCTGTTCATCATAGCCGCGGGCCTGGTCGTCGTTGCCATCGTCATGCTGATCCTGCGCATGACCAAAATCGGCATCATCATCCGTTCGATGGTTTCCGACGTGAAGATGACCGGCATGCTCGGCATTAATACCGGCCAGACATTTCTTTTCGTCTATGCCGTGAGCGCCGGGCTCGCGGGCCTCGGCGGCGTGATCGCCGCCCCCTTTCTGACCACGTTTCCCGGCATGGGCATGGATATGATGATAGATATGTTCATTGTCGTGGTCGTCGGCGGATTCGGCAGCATCGTGGGCGCGCTAGTCTCGTCGATTCTCATCGGCCTTTTGCAGTCGTTCGGTGTTCTGCTTTTGCCGCAAATCGCACTTGTTTTTAAATTCCTGTTGATGGCCGTTATCCTCATTGTAAGGCCACAGGGTCTGTTCGGTGAAAAATCATGATGGGACTAAACATTAAACACATTGTCGGATTCGTGATCCTCTGCCTGGCTCTCATTGCGCTCCCTTGGATGGTGGGCGAGTTTGAACTCAGACTGATCAGCCAGATCGCCTGCTTCAGTCTGTTTGTCTTGAGCTTTACGATACTTTACGGGCATGCCGGCCTGCTGTCATTCGGGCAGGCCGCCTATTTCGGCGTCGGCGCGTACGTCTGTGCGCTCGCCTTCAAATACGTCGCGGGAATGCCCTTTCTCGCGGCCATCCTTTTGGGCGCCATTGCTGCGGGCATCGCCGCCTGGCTGATCGGCATGTTTTGTGTGAAGCTGACAGGAGCTTATTTTTCGCTGCTCACCGTCGCCTTCAGTCAGTTCCTTTTCGCCATCGCTTTCAAGTGGCGTTCCGTCACGGGCGGAGACGACGGGCTGGTCGTCTCGAAAAATCCAATCACGCTGCCGTTCGGCGGCAGCATCGACACGATGAACACCACCAGCATGTACTACCTGATCCTGCTGATTGTCGTCCTGTGCTACCTCGCATGCTTGTGGCTCACCAAAACGCCTTTCTGGAATATGGTCCGCTGCTGCAAGGAAAATGATGAGCGCGCCTCTTTCGTTGGGTACAACACGTATATGACGAAGGTGCTGGCCTTCACGATCGCCGGCTTTTTCGGAGGCGTGGGCGGTGCGCTGTTTGCCATCAATGAAAGTTTCGTCTCCACCGACGTCATTGATATGAACCGGTCGTTCGTCTGTCTGATGATGGCCTTTATCGGGGGCGCCAATTCCATCATCGGATCAGTGATCGGGGCGGCCATCTATACGGTGCTGACCGATATGATCAGCAAGTACACGCCATACTGGGAGCTGATTTTGGGGTGTCTGTTCATCATCATTATCCTTTTCTTCCGTGACGGATTCGTGAGCCTTTTGCCTAAGGCCAGGGCCTTAATGTCGAAATGGAAAACGGCAACGGGAAAGGAAAACTGAAACGAGGATGAATCTATGCTGGAAATAAAAGATCTACATAAACAGTTCGGCGAGCAAAAAATTCTGAAGGGCATCAACCTGCACGTGGAACAGGGTGAACGCCACGCCATTATCGGACCCAACGGTGCGGGAAAAAGTACGCTGTTCAACGTGATTACAGGCAAGTACGCTCCGACGCATGGCAAAGTCATTTACAAGGGCCACGACATCTCCGGGATGCATCCGCACAGAATCACCCGCCGCGGCCTAGGCCGGTCCTTCCAGATCATCAATGTCTTTGGCGACATGACCGTCTATCAGAACATCCGCAGCGGCGTGCTGGCCCGAAACGGCGTCTTCTTCAATTTCACCTCCTATCTGGACGGTATGAAAGCCATTGAAGAGGAATCGCGCCGGATCATCGAGAGCATCAGCCTTTCCGACCAGATGGACACGCCCGCGAGCGAAATGGCCTATGGGGCCCAACGGGCGCTCGAAATCGGCCTCTCGCTCACCACCAACCCTGATTTACTGCTGCTCGATGAACCGGGCGCAGGTACGTCCAAGAGCGAAACGAAACATACGGTGGAGCTGATTCGCAAAGTGACGCAAAACAAAACGCTGATCATTGTCGAGCACGACATGGACGTGGTCTTCGCGCTTGCAGACCGGATTTCTGTTCTCTACTATGGCGAGATCATCCTCACGGACGTGCCTCAAAAGATCAAAGAGAATAAGAAAGTTAAAGAAATCTATCTAGGAGAGGCTACCTGTGAATAGTGAAACTGAATGCCAGTTGGAGTTGAAATCCATCAATACTTATTACGGAAAAAGTCACATCCTCTATGACGTTTCCATGAAGGTGCGAAAAGGGGAGCTCGTCGGTCTCCTGGGGCGAAACGGTGTCGGCAAATCGACAACGCTCAACAGCATTATGGGCGTCGTGACGCCACAGTCCGGCTCTATTATTTTTGAAGGCAACAACATTTGCGGCCTGCAGCCTTATCAAATCGCTCGCCGCGGCATTGGCATCGTGCCCGAAGAGAGGCGCATATTCCCCACGATTACGGTCCGGGAAAATCTGCTCATGGGACAGAAGCCCGCAGCCGGCAGCCAGGGCAACGAATGGACGATCGACAAGATCTACGAATACATGCCGCTTTTGAAAAAGCTCGACGGCAACAAGGGCGGGTATCTCTCCGGCGGCGAAAAACAGATGCTCAGCATCGCCCGGTCGCTCATGGGCAACCCATCTCTCTTGCTCCTCGATGAACCGATGGAAGGCCTGGCGCCGGTCATTGTCAATGAGCTGTGCGGCATGATTAAACGGATCAATGAAACGGGGGTGTCGATCATCCTCGTCGAAGGATCGATGAGAAGCATTTTACAGGTCTGCCAGCGGGTCTATGTCATGGCCAAGGGTGCAATTGTCTTCGACGGATCTGCGGACGAACTGGAGCAGAATAAAGACATTCAGTGCACATATCTTGAGGTGTAAAAAACGTTTTCCGCGTCATGTTTCGACCCGGCAAACGGTCCAGAGGAATAGAAATATGGACGACGACATTACCTTTCAGGTTGAGGATCTGGTCGCGACGATCACGATCAACCGACCGGACACATACAACAGCCTAACACCGCACGCATACCAGGAAATGAACAGGGCGCTCAAGTATGCGGAAAATGATCCGTCAGTACGCTGCATCATTCTGACGGGAAAGGGCAAAGCCTTTTCATCGGGTGCCTACCTGGCAAAAGACGAACTGGAAACCACCTTCTCTTACGAAGGACTGCGTAAAACCATCACGGAGGACCTGAATCCCCTGATCAAAACGATCACGACGAATCAGAAGCCGGTCATTGCGGCCGTCAACGGTCCCTGCGCGGGCGCGAGCGCAGGCCTTGTCCTGGCCTGCGATCTGGCCGTCGCCAGTGAATCCGCGTACCTGTTGTTTCCGTTCGTCAACATCGGGCTGGCCACCGACGGCGGACCGGGTTTTTTCCTGACGAGACTTGTTGGACCGAAAAGGGCGATGGAAATACTGCTTTTGGGAGAGAAGATCAGCGCTGAAAAGTGCTGCGAGCTCGGCTTATTCAACCGTGTCGTTGCCGCCGAAAACTTTCAAAAGGAAGTAAAGGAACTGGCCGGAAAACTGGCGCATGGACCTTTCAGTCAGACGCTTATCAAGAGCGCGGTTCATCAGGCGCTTGCCATGAACCTGGACGAGTATCTGGATCTGGAAGCCGAATATCAGCCCAGCGCCTCGCGCAGCTTGGACGCCAGAGAAGGAATCAATGCATTTTTGGAGAAGCGAAAACCGCAGTTTCGGGGCAGATAAAATCGTAAGAATTTATATCGGCTCCGGGCGATTGAGATGGAGCCGCCTAGTGAATAATTGTTGAGGAGACATTTTGCCATGACAGAAAAAATAGCAGTTATCGGTTCAGGTACGATGGGGTCTGGCATTGCACAGGTTGCCGTGGAAGCGGGTTTCCAGGTCAGCCTGGTGGACACCGAACAGGGATTTGTCGATCGGGGCATGGCCAACATCCGTAAATTTTTAGGAAAGAAAGTCGAAAAGGGCAAAATCGATCAAGCCCGCTGCGATGAGATATTGGCGCGTCTTTCCGGCACAACCGACATGGCCCAGGCCGTCCGGGGAGTGGTGATGGTCGTAGAGGCCGTTTTTGAGAAGTTTGAGTTGAAGAAGGAAATCTTTCAGAAGCTCGATGCCCTGTGCCCGGCCGACGTCATCCTGGCCAGCAACACCTCGACATTGAGCATCACCTCCATCGCCGCCGTGACGAAGAACCCCCGGCGCGTCATCGGCACCCACTACTTCAGCCCCGTTCCCGCCATGCGTTTGGTCGAAGTCATCCGGGGGAAAGAAACCGGCGACGCCGTCGCCCGGAAGACCGTCGAGATCTGCAAGGCCTTCGGCAAGACCCCCATCGTCGTCAAGGACATTCCCGGCTTCATCGTCAACCGGTTTTTGTGCCTGATCTACAACGAAGCGGCCGACATGATCAACAGAGGCGATTCCACCGCCGAAGACATCGACCAGGCCATGAAACTGGGCTGCAACTGGCCCATGGGCATCACCGAGATCATCGACCTGGCAGGCGTGGACGTTTGCGCCAACGCCATTGACGCCATGTACCAGATGACCGGGGAGGAGCGCTACAGGCCGTCGCCCCTTTTCGCCAAAATGCTGGCCGAAAAGAAACTCGGCCGGAAGACCGGCGAAGGCTTTTACAAGTACGACAACAAATAAAAACACAACCGCGGCCGGCGCGGAAAGGGAAAATAACCATGAAAGACAGAGAAGTAGTATTGATTGACGGCGCACGGACGGCCTTTGGCCGCTTGGGCGGCAGCCTGAAAGACTTTACGGCGGAAGAGCTGGGCAGCATCGCCCTCAAGGGACTGATTGATAAGACAAAGATTTGCGAGCGGGGGAAAGTGGACAGCGTTTTTGCGGGGTCTGCGTTTCACATGGCCCGGGCCATTAACCCGGCCCGCTGGATCGTTCTGGATGCCGGCCTTCCCGTGACCACAACCGCCTCTTATGTGGAAATGCAGTGCGGGTCCGCCATTGACGGCATCAATCACGCCGCCTGGAAAATCCTTTGCGGCCACGCGGACGTCATCATCGCCGGCGGCATGGAATCCTTCAGCCAGCTGCCGTTCAAATTTTCATCCAGCCCGACGCCTTACCGCATTGCGCCTCCGAAAGTTCTGGAGTACCAGCTTCAGCCGACGCCGAAGGAAGGCCGGGCCTACCTGCCCTTCGAAATGGGCCTCACGGCGGAAAACCTGCATGAAATGTACAACATTTCACGGGAAGAGCAGGACCAGTTTGCCTTCCGCAGCCAGACGCTGGCGAAAAAAGCGATGGACGAGGGATATTTTGTCAATGAAATCGTAACCGTTGCCGTTCCCCAGGGGAAAAAGAAGCCGCCTCTGGAGTTCAAAGTGGATGAACATCCCCGTCTGGAATCCCTGGACGTTCTGGCCAAACTGCCGCCCGCCTTCAAAAAGGGAGGGACCGTCACGGCGGGCAATTCTTCCGGCCTCAACGACGGCGCCGCGTTCGTTTTGCTCATGACGGCCGAAAAAGCGGAAGAACTGGGGTATCAGCCCTATGCGCGCTGGGTCTGCGGCGCCGAGGCGGCGGTGGATCCTTCCATCATGGGTATTGCCCCGGCCTACGCCATTCCAATCGCGCTCGAGCGGGCCAGCCTCAAATTGGGAGACATGGACGTCGTGGAATGCAACGAAGCCTTTGCGGCGCAAAACCTGGCCGTCATCAAAGAGCTGGAGAAGCAAACCGGAGAGAAGGTTGTCATGGACCGTTGGAATCCCCTGGGCGGCGCGATTGCCTTTGGCCATGCCAACGGCGCCTCCGGCGCCCGCTGCGCGCTGTTTGCCATGAAGCAGCTGGAGCGGACCGGCGGTCGGTACGGACTCTTTTCGGCCTGCTGCGGCGGCGGTCAGGGCGTCGTGACGATCATCGAAAATCTGCGGAAATAACGGGCGGAACAATCCGACGATTCAGAAGTCCCGGATCCGGTTTGCCGCGGCTTAAAATTTCGGGATCGCGCGGGAACTGACCGAGACGGCGCTTCCCAGATGATTCCCGGCGTCGAGCTGCAGGATTTCGCCGGTGATCAGGGACGCATCCTCCAGCAGAAAAAGGACCGCCGGCGCGATCATCTCGGCCGTGGCGGTCATCCGGAGCGGATTTGTCGCCTCCAGATAATGCTTCAGCCCTTCATAATTTTCGCGCCCCATGCCGCCTTCGAGCCATTCCCCCTGGATAAACCCGGGACAGACGGCATTCATCCGGATTTCCGGCCCCAGCGCGCGGGCGAGGGACTTGGTCATGTTGATCAGAGCCCCTTTGGAGGCGCAATAGGCCACGGAACTTCCGTTGCCGGTGATGCCGGCGGTGGAGGCGATATTGACGACGGCGCCTTTTCCGATTTTTTTCATATGAGGGGCCGCGGCGCGGATCATCTGATAGGGTCCCACGAGATTGGTGCTGTAAATGTTCAGGAAGTCCTCCTTCACCAGGCCTTCGAGATTGTCGTGGGCGCAGAATTTAGTCGTTCCGGCGTTGTTCACCAGGGCGTCGATTCGTCCCCACCTGGCGACGGCTTCGCGGGCCATGCGCCGGCAATCTTCGTCTTCCGCGACATTGGCGCGGCACAGCAGCGTTTCGGCCCCCAGGGCTTCGCAGGCCGCCGCGACTTCCAGCGCTTCCCTTTCGCTTTTCGAGTAGTTGATCACCACGGAGTAATGCTTTTCCGCAAGGCGTTTGGCAATGGCGGCGCCGACGCCCCGGGAGGAGCCGGTGACGATGGCAACGGGTCGAGCGTCTTTCATGAAAATTCTCCTTCTCCTGTTTGCGGATATTTCAAAATGAGCGCCGCCGTTTTGTCAATGCCTATTTTCAGCCCAGAAGGGCGCGGTTCGGTTATTCACGTATGCTGTTCATCAATCCCCGCCCGTCGGGGGCCGGGAAGTTTCCCGTGAGCCGAAGCGGCGAGGCCTGGTTTGAAAAATGTCATTTCGAGGAGGGCGAGCCTACTCCTGATGTCATTTCGCCGCCACATGTGTCCGCCTTCGCCCCCACTTGTGTCATTTCGAAGGAGCGA
>JAAZOZ010000265.1 GCA_012797505.1 Smithella sp.
ACGGTTCAGGCAAAAATCACTTGCTATTGTCTGTCCCGAGAAAGAAGCGGGCCTGGTTTTGCGGCTTGTGGGCCAATGCATCAGGTCCGCCATGATGCAAAACTTGAACATAATTATTTTCTAATGGAAAATCTGGGTTTAAAATAAGTCTGAACGTTCAAGGAAGGTGAGGGAGAGGGTCCAGGGAAGGCATGTTGGAGATACCTGTTCACTCCCCGAAACCCTCTCCCCCTTCGGTAGGATTAAAAAAGGGGGATTTTAGCGGTTAGTGAAATTAACCGCATTGATTGTATTTGGTTCATCCAATCATTATTTAAAAAATGACTAGCATTCAGTATGCCAATTCTTAAACAATTTTATCATGTTGTTTTGCTTTAAATTTTTTAATTTTCTCTGGATTTTTGTATCAAAAAATGCTTTACAAGTGTCTCATTGAGACATTCTTGAGACATTCTTGAGACATTCGTGAGACAGAGTCCGGTTGATAAAGGAAGGAGTGAGGAATGACGCAAGAGTCCAGTTCGGCAAAACGAAGACTGCTTCGGGATATTAATCTGATGGGCGCCGAGTACTATGAGAAATTTTACCGGCAGACCTATCTGGAATGGAAAAAATTTGTGTCGGGCAAACGCAACATTGACCGCTCCATTATCCCTCAGCAGGTGTTTGACTTGTGGATAAACTGCGCTGAACTTGGCCTTGATCCGTTAGCCTATCCGGAGAATGAAGTATTGACCGGGGATGCGCTGGTGGCCCTGCTTGCGGAGCACAGAGAATTCATTGATGTCAGCCGTCCGTTCATGAAAAACCTGTACCGCTTTCTGGAGGGATCGGGATTCATGGTCAGCCTTCTGAACAGCAAGGGGTATGTGCTGGAGATTTTCGGCGATCCCGAAGAGGACAAACTGGTGCAGACGGCCAGGGGCTATGCCGGGGCCTGCTGGGACCTGAAAAACACGGGCAACAATGCCGCAAGCGCCGTTGTTTTTTATAAAAATCCCGTGCAGGTGTTCGGCGCGCAGCATTACGTCCGGATGTATCACGGCGCGACGGGATGCGGTTCGCCTGTTTTCAGCCCGGAAGGACAGCTGCTGGGCTGTCTCGCGCTGTTCGGCCGGTATTACCGCGCCAACCCTCACACGCTGGGCATGACGGTGGCGGCGGCAAATGCCATTGAAAATGAGCTGCGCACCCGAAAAGCCTTGTCTGAAACCCGTGTGGCCTACAGCTATCAGCAGACGGTGATTTCATCGATTCAGGAGGCGCTCATCGCGGTGGATTCCGCGGGCCATGTGACGCTGATGAACGACAATGCACGGAAGGTGTTCGGCTTCCCGGAGGATGCCGACTTTGAAGGGCGGCGGCTCCGGGATATTTTTAAACGGGGAAACGAACGGTTTTTCGATCTGATCGAAAACCAGGAAACGGTCACCGATACGGAAGTCCGCATTTTTTTCAAACATCTTTCCGGCGATTTTACGCTGACCTGTAACCCGATTCTGTCGTCCGGCAAAAACAGCATCGGCAAGGTCATCATTCTCAATGAAATTCAGCGGGCCAAGTCCATGGTGACCCGGATGATGGGAGCGACCGCCAATTTTCACTTTGAAGATATTCAGGGGAAAAACCCCCGCTTTCTGACGACGGTGGACCAGGCCAAAATGGTTTCCCGGAGCCGCTCCAATGTCCTGCTCTTGGGAAAGAGCGGAACGGGCAAGGACATTTTTGCCCAGGCCATTCACAACGAGAGCGACCGGAGAAACGGCCCCTACGTCGCCATCAACTGCGGCGCCATTCCGCGGGATTTGATTGCCAGTGAACTGTTCGGGCATGAAGAAGGGGCCTTCACGGGGTCGCGGCGAGGCGGCAATCAGGGCAAATTCGAGCTGGCCGACGGCGGCACGCTGTTTCTCGATGAAATTGCCGAAACCCCGTTGGAGCTGCAAACCGCGCTTTTGCGGGTCATCGAGGACAAATCCGTGCTGCGCATCGGCGGCACGCGCGTCCGGCCGGTGAACGTGCGCATTATTTTTTCAACCAACAAGGACCTGCGGGAAGAGGTCCGCAAGGGAAATTTTCGCGAGGATCTCTACTATCGCGCCAACGTTTTCGCCATCGAGATGATTCCGCTTAAGGACCGGCTCGACGACATTCCGCTGCTGGCGGACTGCTTTATCCGGCGCTATGCCGTTGCGATGAAAAAAAACATTTCCCGCGTGGACGAAAAGGTGATGGAGGCGTTTATGCGCTACACCTGGCCGGGAAACGTGCGGGAGTTGCAGAACGCCATCGAACGAATGGTTAATTTTCTCCAGACGCCGGTGCTGACGGCCGATCTCATTCCGGACCATATCCGCCGTCCAGACGGCGCGGATGAATTCGGCGCGGACGCCGAAGCGCGCCAGGAAGCCGACCGGGAGACGCTGGCCGGACTGCTGAATTCGAAAATGCCCAAAAACCGCATCGCTCAGAAGATGAACATTTCCCGCGCGACCCTTTACCGGAAAATGAAGCAGTTCAATTTGCAGTAGCGGGCCAGGGCGCCTCGCCCAGGGCCATGCGGCACAGGTCGGTGATGAATATTTTCGGCAGACCGGCTTTTGCGGTCGGTGCGCCGAGCACGACGTTGCACATGGGACAGATGGTGACCAGGGCCTCGGCCTGGTGGTCCATGGCGTCCCGGATGTTGTCGTTCTGGATCTTTGTCGCCAGATCCCGGTTGACGGCCAGCGCCGGTCCGCCGCAGCAGAGGGCGTCCACTCCTTCGTATTTTCTCGAAACGCGCTTCACGCCGATGAGATCGAAAATTTCATCAAGCCAGGCGTCCTGATGGGGAATCCACCGGACGGCGCAGTTGGGCTGGTAGGCGATTTTCCGGTTCAGCGCGGTGATGTCTTTTGCATGATTTCTCAGATAGTCCCGCAGGTACTCGAAAAGGTGCAGATACCGGTAGGGGACGTCAATACCCAGCTCCCTTGCCTGGACGTGGGCCAGAACGTATCCTTCGTTGTGAAGGTAAACGATGTCTTTGCCCAGCGCGGCCAGCCCTTCAATCACTTGTCGGGCATACCGTCCGGCAAGGCTCGCGCCGCCCATGTGGCACATGCCGACCAGGGAAGCGAATCTTTTTCCCCGGACTACGGTCATGCCTTTGAACAGCCGGCTTTCCAGCGTTCCCTCCGGGAATTGTTTGATGCCGAAGGAGTCCATGGACAAAACGGGTTTGCCCGCCTCTCCTTCGATGATCCGGTCCGGGCCGCCTTCCTCAAACCCCTGAATGACGGCATCTATAAAAGGCTTGAACCCTGCGACAATCGGGCTGGCGCCGGTCTTCTCCTGCAGGGCATAGATGAGATCGGCCGGATCGGCGCCGGTCGGGCAGTATTGAACGCAGGCGTTGCAGGTAATGCATTTCCCCAGAATGTCCGCCGCCTGGCCTTCCATGAGAAGCCTGATTTCGCGCGCGGCCCTGTCCCTGTCGTAATCGACGTAGCGGCACCTGACCAGACAATCGCCGCATAAATCACATTTTGAAGCATTCCACATGGTTTCACCTCATTGATTTTCTTTCCCGGGGTCACGCATTCTTCGGAATTTCGAGGAAGGGCGGCAGGTTCGGACGGTGCCGTACATCCGCCAGGACGGGATAGCGGAATCCGATGGCGTGTGTGTCGGCCAGCGCCTTCATCATCAGGTCGATTTTGCTTTTCGGAATCGTGAAAATGAGTTCGTCGTCCTGTGTGGACGCGAAAACTCTGTTTCCGCCCGAGGGGAGAATAAACTGGCTCAGATCCGTTTTGACCGTGCGCGCCACCATGTCGCCGCAGCTGCCCATGCCGGTCGCAAACGTCGGTCCGATGCCGCCGCCTCCGTTTGTTGCCGCCTGCGCCAGACGCATGGCCTGGGCGGAATTGACATAAAGAGCAATCAACGCCGGCTCGAAATCGGTCCGGTCGATGGGCGCGGACAGCATGTAGGCGTATGTTCCCGGCTCATGCCTGTTGCTGGCATCTCCCGCCGTGGGATTGTCCATAAATCCCATGGCGACATGGCCCCCGATGCAGCACTGATCTTCCTTGCCGACGGCCACAACCATGCCGTGTCGCCGGGAGAGAGCCCAGGCCTGGCAAAGCGCAATGGGGTAGCCCAGATCCCTGACGGGGACCTTAACCCTGGACGGGAGCGCTTCCTGAGCCGTAAAAAGTTTAACGGCGATGGGAAAAGTCTGTGGCCGGATGTACGTGTTCAACGTTTCATTGACTTTTTTCAGGTCCATGCCTTCCTCCTTTTCTTCAAACCGGGTCTATGAATTTTGGCGACTGCTTGGTGAAGTTTGCGTTCACCGCCTCCAACTGGTTGGGACTTCCCATAAGCGTCATCATCAGTTCGGATTCCATCATGAGCCCCCTGGCGGAATCTCCGTGCCAGACTTCATTGATGAGTTTTTTCGCCGCGCGCACGGCATCGGGACTTTTGGATGCAATCTCCCGGGCCAGATCCATGGCCTCTTCAAGGGGCTTCTCGCAGATGTGCGTCACCAGATTCAACCGGGCCGCTTCTTCGCCTTTGATCACCTTGCCTGTAAAGATCAGTTCCTTGGCCACATCCATCGGCACGAAATCGCGGATGGTCTGGGTAACGCTCATATCCGGAATCAGTCCCCATCTCATTTCCATCAGTGAGAACTTGGCATCGGGCGTGCTGAAGCGAATATCCGCCCCCATGGCAATCTGGAACCCGCCGCCGAGCGCTACGCCGTGAATGGC
>JAAZOZ010000266.1 GCA_012797505.1 Smithella sp.
AAAGAGGCTCTGGACAGGATCGGCGATGAAATCGCCGGGAAAGCCATCGAACTGGAAAATATTCCTCTGGATACGATCGTTTACGACACCACCAACTATTACAATTATCTTGACGTCCTGAACCCGTCAGAACTCTCCAAAATCACCAAGTCCAAGGCCGGGCGCAACAGTTTACGGCATATCGGTCTGGCCCTGGCGGTGGATCGTGATTATGGCATTCCTTTATTCAGCAGACTATATCCCGCCAATGAGCATGACGCCAAAGTGATGAAAAAATTAATTGATGAGATCTTTCAGCAAATCAACCACTCGATGTCCGACAAAAAAGGAACCACCCTCGTTTTTGACAAAGGAAACAACTCGGAAGAGTTGATTGCCAGGCTGGATGAAAGCCGGCATCATTTTGTCGGCAGCAGAAGTCCGTATCACCATAAAGACCTCTGCCGGATTCCCCTGGAGCAATACCGGGAGGTCAGCATCAAAAAGAATGAAACGATACCGGTTTATGAAACCCGCGAAGAGATCTACGGGGCACAGCGCAGGATTATTGTTTCCTTTAACGAATCCACCTTCCAGCGCCAATTACACCGAATGGAGCAGAATCTGGAAAAAGCCAAGGAAGAGTTGTCTTCTTTCAAACGCAAAGCCAAAGATGCCGATGGCCGTTCTACTATGGAGTCGATGCAACGACAGGCGCTGGAGATCACTGATCGTTATCATGTGACGGGGCTTCTCGATATAGATATTGAGGAAGAGGAAAACCGTTTCAAGGTCAGTGCCCGCAAGAACTTTCCGGCCATTGAGGAAGCCAAAACGAGATTCGGTAAGCAGATTCTGTTTACCGACAGGGAATCTCTGGCAACTGGCGAGGTGATCGACATTTATCTTGATCGATATATTGTTGAAGATACCTTCCGGATTACCAAATCCGATAAATGGGTCAAAATGGACCCGGTCTTTCACTGGACGGATTCCAAGATACGGGTGCATGCGCTGACCTGTATGATCGCGCTTCTCCTGGTGCGCGTTGCACATAAACGAGCCCGCGCCAATGGCTTTATTCATGGTACGGAGCGTATGCTGGAATTGCTCTCCTCTATCAATACGGCAATCCTTCTCTATCCCAAATCAACCAAAGCGGTTCGCATCCGGTGTTCCATATCAAAGGAGCAGGAAGTCTTACTGACTGCTCTCAACTGCCAAATCCCCTATGGTATGTAATCGCATTTTCGTCGGATTATCGCTATTTATTCCAAGATGTTACATCTGTCGATTGAGCATGTTGGCGAAAGTCCTGTCGAAGATTCCGTCAACACGGCCACCGTCCGGCTGGCCGCCGACGTGGGGTTCGATGAGGTTTTGAGAACCGCCCGGGCGGCGGGCATCACCAGTCCCCTTCTGCCCGTTCCCTCCATGGCGCTGGGCAGCTTCGAAGTATCGGCCCTCGAACTTGCCTATGCCTACGCGACCCTTGCTTCCGGCGGAACGCGCTTTGAACGGTTTGCCCTTTTTTCCGTGACGACGCCGGACGGAGACCGGCTCTGGTCCGGAAAAATGAAACGCAGGCAAGTCTTTGATCCGCGGGCAACGTATCTGACCGGCTACGCTCTGGAAGGGGTCCTGGAGCGCGGCACGGCCCGGGAGGCAAAGTCCCTGCATTTGGTTTTTCCCGTGTCGGGCAAAACCGGAACAACCAACGGCAACCGGGACTCCTGGTTCGTGGGCTATACGCCCGACGTCGTCTGCGCCGTATGGGTGGGGTATGACTCCGGGGCGGATACCGGTCTGACGGGCGCGGCCGGAGCGCTGCGGATTTTCGCGCGTTTCATGCGTGCCTTCTATTCGGTCTCCGGACCGCCGGCCGCCGCCGTTCCGGACGGGATCGAAATGGCACGGATTGATCCGGAATCCGGATACCTCGCCACATCACGGTGCCCCCGGACCTTTCCGGAAGCTTACCTTCGGGGAACGGCTCCCGGGGAAACCTGCCCTGACCATCCGGTCCACCCGGTCATGGACGCACTCCGAAATAAAATGCGCGAAGCCGGCGGTTTTCTGCGCGAACTGTTCCGATAAAGTTTTTTGCAGACTTTTTCAACCAGCAGCCCTGATCCCGGCTTGCATGAAGGATGCGGATTTGCTGCGGCTTCACGAACAACATCCCCTAATCAGCGGTATACTCGGCCAGGGCTGCCAGCAGTTTTGTCTTTTTGATCGGCTTGGTCAGGTGTCCGTTGCAGCCGGCGTCAAAACTTTTTTGTTCGTCCTCTTTCAAGGCGTGAGCGGTCAAGGCGATGATGGGAACGGCGGGCCGCCCTTCGGCTGTTTCCCATTGGCGTATCTCACGGGTGGCCGTATAGCCGTCCATAACGGGCATCTGCACATCCATGAAGACCATGTCGTAGTCTCCCGCCTTGAAGGCCTCGACGCCGACAGCGCCGTTTTCCGCCATCACCAGATGATGCGGCGTATTTTTCAGAAAGGTTGAGACCAGAAGGCGGTTGTCCTCGTTGTCCTCCACCAGAAGAATTTTCAGGGCTTTTTGTGCCGCGGGGGCACCGGTAACAACCGCCGGTTTTGGCCCCGACATCCGCAGTTTCCCCAGCGCCGAACAGATCGCATCCCTCAAATCGTTCCGCTTGACGGGTTTATAGAGAAAATGATCGATGCCGAGTTTTCTTGCCTCCATGATTTCCGCCTGGGGATAGGAAGATGAAAGCATAATAATCGCCGTGGACGACAGGCCGGGGTCCTTACGAATTTCCGAGGCTGTCGTCAGTCCATCCATGGCGGACATCTGATAATCCAATACAACAAAATCATAGGGCTGATGGGATGTTTGCGCTTCCTGCAACGCCGTAATGCCGGACGGGCCGTTGTCCACGGAGGTGCTGGTGGCTCCCCATCCTGTCAGCATTTCCCGGACAATCAAGCGATTCGTGGCATTATCGTCGATGATGAGACCTCGACGGCCCATTAAATCCTCCAGACACGAGTCTGCAACCAAGGGCTCTGTCTGAAGCGCGAAAGGAATCGTAAAAAAGAAAACGCTTCCTTTTCCCTCTTCACTGTCCACTGCAATTTTCCCCCCCATGAGTTCAACGAGCGATTTGGAAATCGTCAGCCCAAGTCCCGTTCCGCCGTATTTACGCGTGGTTGAAGCGTCGGCCTGTGTAAACCGCTCAAAGATGTCCTGTGCCTTGTCGGCGGGAATTCCGATGCCCGTATCAATGACGGAAAAGATCAATTCCGCCGTATTTCGATCAACGTCCCCGGTGGTTTGCGCCGCCATGCTCACATCCAGCAGGACTTCTCCCGCTTCGGTGAATTTCATGGCATTGCCCAAAAGGTTCACCAGTACCTGGCGCAGCCGTATGGGATCGCCCATAAGGTTCATCGGGACCTCCGGAGAAATATGGCAGGTTAATTCCAGACCTTTCTTGTGGGCCCTGGTGGACATGATGTCGCCGATCCGCTCAATCATTTCCCCGAGATCAAACGCAATATGCTCCAGATGGACCTGCCCGGCTTCCACCTTGGAAATATCGAGGATATCGTTGATGATGTTCAGAAGATTCTCTCCCGCTTCTTTAAACACCTGCACAAATTTCATCTGTTCCTGGGTCAAAGGCGTTTCACTCAGGAGATCCGCCATGCCGAGGATGGCGTTCATGGGCGTCCGGATCTCATGGCTCATACTCGCCAGGAACTCGCTCTTGGCGTTGTTGGCCACTTCCGCGGCTTCTTTCGCCCGCGAAAGCGCATCCTCCATCTGCCGCCTCTCCGTGATATCCCGATAGACGGATTGAAACCCGATGACGTTTCCTTCAACATTCCGCATCGGGCTTACGGATACTTCAGCCAACACGACACGACCATCTTTCGATATCCATTCCAATTCCAGATTCCTGACGGGACGGCCTGTTTTAAAGATGTCACGATAACTCCTGGCAGACCGTTTAATGTTCCTGTCATCCAGGAGCATCCTGAAATTGTTTCCGAGCAACTCTTCCCCGCTGTATCCGGTTTCACTTAAAAAAGCCTGATTGACAAAGAGGATCTTCCCCGCCAAATCAATTTCGGAGTAGGGATCGGGAAGAAATTCAACCATCGCGCGGAAACGTTCCTCGCTGGCTTTCAGGGCCGCCTCCGCCTGCTTCCGCTGGGTAATGTCCACAAAACACTCCAGCAGCTTTTCCCGGCCCTGAATCTTTACCCGCTTGACGGTTTTCAGAACCGGGCACCGGCTGCCGTCCGCACGAACCATCAATCTTTCTGCGTTGTCCACATCGTTGCCCAAATCGCAAACAGGACAAGCGCCTTCATCTGCCGGACAGAGAAAAGCATGGCATCGATGTCCGACAATGTTATCGATGGCGGCGCCGAACATGGCGGCGGCGGCTTCATTCACGCTCTCGATGTTGCGCGTGATGGGATCCACGATAATCAAACCAACCGGGAGGTTCTCCATCAGTTGACGCTGCAAAGCTTCGTTTTCCCGCAGCGTATTCTCCATCTCCCTGCGTTTTGTGACGTCCAGAATCGTCCCGGCCGCAGCGGTTCTTCCCTGATAGATACTGGATGATCCGTAAATCTCGACATCGAATATTTGCCCGTTTTTCTTCACGCCCCGAAAGGAGTAATGAACAAAATCGATTTCGCCCGCCGTTCGCCTTCTGATCTGTTCCGTAACATTGGCCAAGTCTTCCGGATAGACCAGTTTTTTAAAAGGCAGGTCCCTCAGACATTCTTCAACCGTATAGCCGAACATCTCAGCAAACCTGGAATTGACATAGATGAAGACACCGTTCTGCAGGAGATACATGCCGACAATCGACTGCTCTGCGAAGCTCTTGAACTTGATTTCCGATTCAAGAAGAGCCTCCCCAGCCTGCCTGCGGTCCAGTTCTTTTTTCTCCAGGGATTGGGCCATTTCATCAAAGGAACGCGCAAGCTGACCCAGCTCGCCTCCGACGCGGTCCAGGCGCGTGCGCGTCGAAAAATCACCCTGTCCCACCTTCATAGCGGCATCGACCAGACG
>JAAZOZ010000267.1 GCA_012797505.1 Smithella sp.
CGTCCCTTTGGGAGAAACGGAAGACGTGGTGATGATGGGACCCGTTCTGGGCGGCATGGCCGCACAACTGGACCTCCTGAATTCCGCTCTCCGGGGGCATTCCACGGACCGCACCCTGCAGGGCGAATGGGGCGCGCTGCAGGCCCTGTGGCAAGCCCTGCGGAGCATCGCTTATGAAGCAGCCGGAAAGCTTGACCGGGGCGACGGATCCACCGCATCCGCCGGCATTGCCTTTGCCCGCTTCGCGGCGGAGTTTCACGCCGACATCGCCCGGTGGCCCGAACAACTCCACCTTCAGCCGCCCGAACGCTTCGGCCTGCTGCAAAAAGACATGGCATTTCTGGAAATGCTTCAAAAAAGACGTCTGCAAATCCGTCGGGAAAAAATCGGCGCCGCCCTGCTGAAAATGTAAAGGGGCTCTCCGGAAGATACGATCAGGCATTGCCCAGCGTATATTCATTCATCAACCGCAGTTGCCGGCTGATGAAGCCGCGCACCATTTCAGCCGTCTCTCCGACTGAAAGATGCGCAAAAGCGTCATACGGAATCTCTTCAAATATTTTAATGTAAATTTTCTGCACACCGGTAAAATTCATGCTGTATTTGGGAAGGGCCTTGTTGGTTCCGCTGATCACGATCGGCAGAATGGGCACCTTCTTCTGGTGCGCCAGTTGGAAAGCTCCCGGTTTGAAGGTCTTGACTTCGCCGTCATGAGACCGGGTGCCTTCCGGAAACATGAAAATGGAGCTTCCCTCGTCCAGGTGCATGGCGCATTGGCTGAGCATCTGTTCGATGCTCTGCTTGTCGCCGCGTTTCAGTTGAATATAGCGGTTCAGCATCATATTCCAGCCGATCAGCGGCACACGGAATATTTCAATCTTCGACACCCATTTGTAATGGAAGAAAAGCCGGAAGGCGATCAGAATATCCAGCTGCGACTGGTGATTGGAAACGACCATGTACGCCGCGTCTTTCCGGACGTTGTCACGGCCTTCGATGCGAATCCGCCAGGCCGGCATCGTCCAGGTATAAATCGAAGCCCAAAAGCAGGTAAACAAATGCAAAAGCCGCAACCGCCGGTCAAATGGGTAAGTAACCACACGAATGAGCAAAGCCGTCAAAAACAGCGGAATAGACGTCAAGGAGATAAAAATCAGAAAACCAATGCTGACAATGCGATTAAACATAGAAAATCCTATTACTTTCGATTATTTCCCTGTCAGGATGGCGCGGAGTATAAACAGAAGATCCAAACCTGTCAATCACATTCCATCACAGGGGCAAAAGCCTGATTTGCGGGCACAAATCCTTGTTCCGGCAGAAAAGAATGACCCCGCCTTTCACAAACCATTGCCTGAAACCGCCAAATCGTGATAGGGTGCCCGCACACATCCAATGTGAGTAAACAACGGAACTGGCCGAAGGTTAGCAATGAGCATTCTGTTTGAATCCGCCCGGCTGAAAAACATGACCCTGCGCAACCGGTTTGTCCGGTCGGCCACGTATGACGGCATGTCGGATCCCACCGGACAGGTGACGGACCGCCAGATCAAATTGATTGCCGGCCTCGCCGAGGGCGGCGTCGGCTTGATCGTCACGGCCATTACGTACGTTCATCCCTCCGGTCAGGTTTCGTCATTCATGAATTCGATTGCCGAAGATTCCTGCATCCCCGGCTTGCAAAAGCTTGCCCGGGCCGCTCATCAGCGGGGGGCAAAAATTGCCGTACAGCTTTATCACGGCGGCCGCGAGGCGCGCTTCGTCAAAACCAGAGGCCAATTGCCCATCGGTCCCTCGGTGATCGCCGACGATCCCTTTTACCGCTGGAATTACCGCGAAATGACGACCCGGGAAATCGAGGATGTCGTTCAGGCCTTCGGCCGGGCGGCGCGCCGGGCGCGCGAGGCGGGGTTTGACGCCGTCCAGATTCATGGCGCGCACGGGTATCTTTTCAGCCAGTTCCTCTCGCCCTTTACCAACCGGCGGGAGGATGCGTGGGGCGGCTCGCTGGAAAACCGCCTGCGGCTGCACAGGGAAGTTTACGCGTCCGTCCGCGATCATGCCGGCCCGGACTATCCCGTCGGGATCAAGCTGGGGGTTGAGGACGGCTTCAAAGGCGGCCTGACATTTTCCGAGGGGATGAAAGCGGCGCTGATGCTTGCCGAGACAGGGTATGATGCGCTGGAGATCAGCGGGGGCGTTCGGGGAGAAAAATACGAAGGCACGGAATACAGAACCAAAATCAACATACCGTCGCGGGAAGGCTATTTCCGCGCATGGACGGGGGAAATCAGGAAAAAGACGGATACTCCCGTCATTGCCGTGGGCGGCTTGAAATCCATCGCCATGATGGAGGAAATGATTCGCGGCGGGGAGGCGGATTTCATCTCGCTTTGCCGGCCGCTGATCTCGGAGCCGGGTCTGATCCGGAGCTGGGAAGCCGATCCCGGGAAAAAACCGCGTTGCGTTTATTGCAATCAATGCCTGGAGGCCGTCCATCGGGGCATCCCGCTTTCCTGCGTCGCCTTCAGCAAAGGAGAGCAGACGGTGTTGAAAGCTCCGCAGCGAAACGTCGGAGCAAATCCGGAGGGGACTCATGAAAATTGAACTTCAGCAGATGAGAACCATCGGCTGCGGACTGACGCGGCCGGAAGGCGTCATGGCGCTGGATGACGGCAGCGTCCGCACGGCGGACGGCCATGGACGCTGTTCGCGGATCGATCCCGACGGCCGAACAGCTTTTTACGGCCGACTGGGCGGCCTGCCCAACGGCATCTGCATGGATACGGAAGGCAACTGCATTGTCGCCAACATCGGCAACGGCGAAGTCCAGTCTCTTTCCCCCGATGGTCGGCACACGGTCCTGATGACAGAGGCTCAGGGCAAAAGAATGTTCACGCCCAATTTTCCCTTCCTGGATTTTGCGGGCCGTCTCTGGGTTTCCAACTCCACGGACAACCCGGATATCGACGCATCCTTAAGGGCGCCCATCCCCGACGGATGCCTGGTGGTGATCGCGAAAGGCAGGGCGCCTCAAATCGTCGCCTCCGGAATTTGTTTTGCCAACGGCGTCGCGGTGGACGCGGAGGAACAATATGTTTATGTGGCGGAAACCATGAAACGCCGCGTCCTGCGCTACAGGATTCATGCCGACGACACGGTAGGACCGGCAGAGGTTTACGGTCCCGAATTTCTGGGCAAGTTCGGGTTCCCCGACGGCATCGCGTTTGATGAAGCCGGCAATCTCTGGGTCGCCTTTCCTGTCGCCAATGCCGTAGGCTACATTGATCCGCAGGGCGCCCTGAACCTCTATGCCGAAGACCAGCAGGGCATCGTGCTTTCCCGCCCGGCCAATATTTGTTTCGGCGGAAAAAACCGCCGCACGGCTTTTATCGGAAGCCTGGGCGGCACGAACGTTCCCTGCTTTGAGGTGCCGTATCCGGGCATGCGGCTGGTGCACCAGGAAAATTAGGTAGGGAACGGTCGCGACCGTTCCCTACAAACCTAAGGATAAACACGGAACAGGGGATGCAAATCCCTTGCTCTTAAATCTGAAAGGAGAAAGAAGATGGAATACAAGAACATTATTGTAACAACCGAGAATTTTGTGACGACGATCGTTTTGAATCGTCCGCCGATGAATTCCGTGAATCTGGGCATTCGCGAGGAATTCTTCGACGCGGTCACGAACATTGAAAAAAGCAAGGAAACACGGGCCGTCATCATCACCGGCGCGGGCGAAAAAGGCTTTTCCGCCGGGATGGACGTCTCCGACGTGGCCAACATCACCCGCGGCCCCAACGGCAACGACATCATGAACGCCATCTCGCGCTCCACCAAGCCTTACATCGCGGCGATCAACGGGCACGCCCTGGGCGGCGGATGCGAAACGGCGATCGCCTGCCATTTCCGCATCATGACGGACAATCCCAAAGCCCTGATCGGACTGCCGGAAGTGAATCTGGGCATCACGCCCGGCTGGGGCGGCATTCAGCGGCTGCCCAGGCTTCTGGGAAAATCCAAGGCGCTGGAGTTGATTCTCTTCAGCAAACGCCTGCCGCCCACCGAAGCGCTGGCCGTGGGACTGGTCGATAAAGTCGTTCCGGCCGCCGATTTGATGAAGGAGGCGACGGCATTTGCCCAGGCGCTGACCAAACGCCCGCCGCTGGCCGTGGCCGCCGTTCTGGAAGGCATCAGCGTCGGAATGGAAAAGGGCTTTAATGAAGGCCTGAAGCTGGACATCGAGTGGTCCAATAAACTGGCGGCCAGCAAGGACGCCGTGGAGGGCATCACCGCTTTCCTGCAGAAGCGCGAACCGAACTTCACCGGCGAGTAATCAAAACAAGGCAAGGAGCCGTCGCGGCCTCTCTCCCGGCAACGCGAACGGCCGGACTGTTTCCGCAAACGTTTTTTCTTTTGCTGTTTCAGGCAGCAGGCCGTCGGCTGTAATCCGGGGTCTGCTGCCTGCGCTATTCTTGTGTTTATGATCATTCCCGAACTCCTTGACATGTACCGATCCTGCGCCCTTTGTCCGCGCGCCTGC
>JAAZOZ010000268.1 GCA_012797505.1 Smithella sp.
CCGACGCCGATCAGCCCGTTGAGGCCAAGCGTGGCGCACCACATCAGGTTGGCGCGCACATCATAATTCTCCGGTTCGGCCAGGGCCCGGGGTCCTTCCTCGATCAGGGTGAGCAGCAGGCCCTCCGCGAAACGATCCTGCAGCTTCCCGTTGACGGGAAACGTCAAATATTGCTCGGTCACATGGACAAACGTGTCCACCACGCCGTTGCCGATCTGCTCCGGCGGCAGCGTATAGGTCTTCGTGGGATCGAGCACGGAAAATTTCGGAAACAGCGACGGATGCATGAAGGGAAGCTTGGCGTTCAAGGCGCGATTCGTGATGACCGCTCCGTTGTTCATCTCGGATCCGGTCGCCGGAATCGTCAGAACCGTTCCGAAGGGGATCGCCCCCTTTGCCTTCTTGCCGTAACTGGCGACAATTTCCCAGGGATCTCCCTCATGGGGAACGGCTGCGGCGATAAACTTTGTCCCGTCGATCACGGAACCGCCGCCGACAGCCAGCAGAAAATCGATTTTATTTTTGCGCGCCGTCTCCACACACCGCATCAGCGTCTCATAGGTCGGATTGGGCTCAATGCCTCCAAATTCTTCCATCGCGCAGCTCTGAAGCGCCGCCCTGACCTCATCATATACGCCGTTGCGCTTGATGCTGCCGCCTCCGTAGGTCATCAGAATCTTTGCCCGGGGGGGAATTTCTCCGGCAATATCCTTGATCCTTCCCTCGCCAAAAAGAATTTTTGTCGGGTTATAAAACGTAAAATTGTTCATATTCCCTCCTTTTGTGAGATGGATTGCAAAAGCCTGCGGAAAGATTCCAAGGGCTGGGCTCCCGTGATCTGGTATTGGTTGTTGACAATGAACAGGGGAATTCCGGTCAGGCCCAGCAAACGCCCTTCCTTTGCCGCTTGAGCCAGCCGGGGCGCATAACGTCCGTCTTTTGCCGCCGCCAGCGCTTCCTGTTCGTCGAGACCGCTTTCGGCCGCGACAGCGCCTACCACCTCCGGGCGGCCAATGTCCTGGCGCCGGCTCAGATACGCCCGAAACATGTTTTCATGAAAGACGTCATGCCTCCCCTGGTCGCGGGCATACTCCGAGGCCAAAAGCGCCAATCGGGAATTGGACAGCACGGTGTGTTCATTGAAGACGATGCCCAGTTCACGACCCCGCGACTTCAACCCGGCGTAAAAGGGCGCAAGGTCTCTACCTTTAAAGCGTTCGGAAAGCAACAGACCTCCGGGCGGGGTTTCGGGATGCAGCTCGTAGCTCACCCACTCTTCCTTAATCGGATATTCTTTCTTCAACCGATCGACAATCGCCTTGCCGATATAACAGAAGGGTCAGACATAGTCGGAAAATATTTTAAAATGAAAGGTCATCCGCTTCATCCTCCCGCGATCCCTCCCAAGGGGAGAGAAGAAAGCATTGAAAGAAACGTTGACAATCTAGCTCAGGCGTTTTTCCAGGGCGTTGAGCTCTTTTTTCAGCTCTGCAGGCAGTCGATCGCCGAATTTTTTATAATGTTCGCGGATGCCTTCAATTTCTTTTTTCCACTCTTCCTTATTGACGCTGAGCAGTTCCTTCATATCAGCCGCGCTGACGCTCAGGCCGGTTGTGTCGATCGCATCCTCGGTGGGCATGAAGCCAATCGCGGTTTCGCTGGCTTTGCCTTTGCCCGCCGACCGTTCAAAGACCCATTTCAGCACGCGGCTGTTTTCGCCGTAGCCGGGCCACAGCCATTTGCCGTCTGCTGTTTTTCGGAACCAGTTGACATAGAAAATCTTCGGCAGTTTGTCCGCTGATGTTTTTGTTCCGATGTTGATCCAGTGCTGGAAATAATCCCCCATATTGTATCCGCAGAAAGGCAGCATGGCGAAAGGATCGCGCCTCACCTGGCCGATGTTGGCGGAAATGGCCGCGGCGGTGATTTCAGAACCGACAATCGAACCCAGGAATACGCCGTGATTCCAGTTGAACGACTGGTGAACCAGCGGAACGGTGGAGGGACGGCGGCCGCCGAACAAAAACGCGCTGATGGGCACGCCCTTGGGATTTTCCCAGTCGGGATCGATCGCGGGGCACTGGCGAGCCGGCGCCGTGAAACGGGAGTTGGCGTGGGCGGCCACTTTACCGCTGTCTTTCGTCCAGACGTTGCCGGTCCAGTCGATGATCCTGCCGGCCGGGGCGTCGTATCCGATGCCTTCCCACCATACATCGTTATCTTCCGTCAAGGCGACGTTGGTAAAGATGGTGTTCTTTTCAATGGCCTTCATGGCATTGTAGTTGGAGTCCTCTGAAGTGCCGGGAGCGACGCCGAAGAAACCGGCTTCGGGATTGATGGCATACAGCCTGCCGTCGGCGCCGAACTTCATCCAGGCGATGTCGTCGCCGACCGTTTCCACTTTCCAGCCCGGGATGGTGGGAATCAACATGGCCAGATTGGTCTTGCCGCATGCGGACGGGAATGCCGCCGCCACGTATCTTTTTTCGCCTTCGGGATTGGTGATGCCGAGAATCAGCATGTGCTCGGCCAGCCAGCCCTGCTCTCGGGCCATCACCGACGCAATGCGCAACGCAAAGCACTTTTTCCCCAGAAGGGCGTTGCCGCCGTAACCGGAGCCATAGGACCAGATCGTCTTTTCTTCCGGGAAATGGGAAATGTACTTTCTCTCGATCGGGGCGCAGGGCCACTTGCTGCCGTCGGATTCCCCTTCGGCCAGCGGTTTGCCCACGGAGTGCAGGCAGGGAATGAACACGCCGTCTTCGCCCAGCACGTCCAGGACCTTCTGGCCCACACGGGTCATGATGTGCATATTCACGACGACGTAAGGCGAATCGGTAATTTCAATGCCAATCCGGGCGATGGGGGATCCCACCGGCCCCATGCTGAACGGGATCACGTACATCGTGCGGCCTTTCATGCAGCCGTCGTAAAGGCCTTTCATCGTTTTCTTCAATTCATCCGGATCGATCCAGTTGTTGGTGGGGCCCGCTTCATCCCTGGACTTCGACGCGATATAGGTGCGGTCTTCCACACGCGCCACGTCGGAAGGATCGGATCGGAACAGGAAGCAATTTGGACGCTTTTCCCTGTTCAGGGGCGTGGCCAGGCCCGAATCGACCATAATTCTGATCATGGAATCATATTCATTCCTGGAGCCGTCGCACCAGTAAATTTTTTCCGGTTTACACATTTTGGCCATGTCATCTACCCACTGGACGAGCTTCTTGTTTTTGGTCATACTGCTGTCGTTCATTCAACATCTCCTTTGTCCTTATTTTCAAAGCCCTGCTTTGAAGAGCAGGCTTTCATTTTCCAGGCAAACCCGCCTTCTTACGGCAAGTAGGCTCCACTAGTTGAAAATAGCCAAAAAAGCAAATCATTTTTGAATGGCCTGCGGGGCAACTTGATTTCATCGCGGATCAAGAGACGGCGTCTTGCAACGGCCTTCCCGGACAGTGACGGGCGGCCGATATCCCACGGCCCTATCCGATGCTCCTCGAATCGGTTTTCATGAAAAACGTCAGGCCTCATCTGCTCAAACGCATGCTCCGCGCGCCGCTTATTTTAAATGCCTGGTTTTCCGATAGCGGTAATACCGCAGGGGAATGACGATGACGAAAAAGGGAATCATGTATATGGCGGCAACCAGCGGCTCGACGGGACCGAAAAACTCGGAGGAGAAGACGATCACGAGCACGTTGTTGATGTTCCCCAGCATGACCGCTCCGGCCAGATGATTATGCAGGGGCCCCTTCCGGAAGAAAAAGATTCCCACCGCGCAATAGATTGCCGCCAGGACAAATACGACGACGGTCGCCATGAGTATCGCGGACGGTTCTTCCTTGAAAAACGGCGCCCAGCGGTAAAACACTCCGAGGTTGATCAGGGCAAACATCAGCAGGGCGACGGGAAACTGAATCTTCAGAATCGGCGCAACCAGCCGGGGCAGCAGATATCGGATGATTTCCACGATCAGAATAGGAATAAAAATCACCATCGCCAGCATTTTAAACATGGCCAGAAAGGAAATCGCCGCATCTTTCGCAATTACGATCTTGATGAGCGCCGGCAGCGTAAACGGCGCAAGCGCAGAGGTGATGACAACCACCACCAGAACCAGCGATGAGTTGCCTTTGACCATGTTCGATATCATCGGCGAAACCACGCCGGTGGAAACGCCCGTCAAAAGCAGGGCGGCGAGCGCATAATCCGGAGCAACCGCGTAAAAGACGCCGTAAAGAACCACCGGCAACAAGGCGAGCTTGAGAGCGGTAAAACCAAGAATCTCCCGGATGTGCCCCCGAAGCGCTTTCCACACATCCGCCAAATCAATCGACAAACAGCTCAGAAAAAAATTGATCATCAGACAGTAAACGGGAAGCGCCTGAAAACGGGCGCCGAAATCGGGAAAAAGAATCGCGACGGTCATGGACAGGATCACCACGACAACCAGAATGAAATCATGAAGACGAAACGGAGTTTGCATGATCATGGGATACCAGATGGCGCCTATCTTATCAACATCTTTCGCCTTTACAACTTGATGTCCGTCATGGACGATGGCACCTTGCGTGAGAAACGCCTGTATAAAACATAGCCGTAGATCAACAGGTTTACGGCAATGACCAGTCCGCCGAGAATGTACTGGGTCAAGGCGGAAAGCCCCGCCGGATAAATCACCGGGATCAGATATTGAACAACGAAGTCTCCCGTGTAGGGCGCTTCACCGCCCAACCGGCGCAGGTGATTCTCCAGAGGCGTCAGCGGACAAATCCATCCGGCAAATTCGATGAAGGCCCCCCAACAGGCGGCGGGAAGATGCAGCCAGACCATTTGCGGCCAGCGAAGGATCAGCAGGCCGCCCGTCACAACGAAAAGAATAAACAAAAAATGAATGATGATCAGCGCATCCGCCAGCAGGCTATACATAGGATTTCCTTCCGCGGGATAATATACCGCCGCCCGGCATTTGGATCAACCACCACGCAGCAAGCTGTCGATGGGTAAAATGAACGTCATGATATCGCAACAGGCTGCGGAGAATGAACGCTCGTCCCGCAGCAGCGGGATTCAACCGTAAACCGCCGTTTTTCATATCCATGTTTTTATGATAGATATAGCTCCGTTGGATAAGGAGTCAAGATGTTTGGCTGGTTGGCGAAAAAACGACGACGGAAAATCCTGGAGGCGCCTTTTCCCTTCGAATGGGAAGCCATCATCCGCAAGAATATGGCGCATTATAAATTGCTGGATGAAGACGAACAAAGGCGTCTTCGCGAACGGATCGCCGTGTTCATGGCCGAAAAAAACTGGGAGGGATGCGGCGGTCTTGAACTCACGGACGAAATTCGCGTCACCATTTCCGCCATGGCCTGCCTGCTGATATTGAACCTTCCGCGTCAGGACTACGAAAATGTTGAATCCATCCTGGTCTATCCTTCTGAGCGGATCCTTCCCGAACAAAAAATCGGTTTCTTTGAAACCGCGCTCGCGCCGCTGGAAACCCCGGGCCCCATCAGCGGACAGGCTTTCGAACAGGGCCCGATCCTGCTGGTCTGGGACGCGGTTCACGAAAGCATCCGTTATACCGGATACGGCTACAATGTGGTGTATCATGAATTCGCCCATAAACTGGACATGCAGGATGGCGTCGCGGACGGCACCCCCCGATTGAGAGACCGCGCGGAATACCGCGACTGGGTCAAAACCTGTTCACGCGAGTACAAAAAACTCCTCAAGAACGTGGAAAGAGGAAAGCGGACATTCCTGGACGAATACGGCGCGAAAGATGAAGCCGAGTTTTTCGCCGTCGCCACGGAACATTTTTTTGACCAGCCGCTCGGCATGAAGAGGGCCGTGCCGGAGCTGTACCGCGTTTTGAAAAATTTTTACCGCCAGGACCCCGCCGCCCGCGAAAGCCAGTACGCGGCGGCGCGGGAAGAACAAACCCGAAAAACCGAAGCGGCCTTTGCAAAAGCGACGGACGAAAAGAAGGGAGACAGGGAATGATCGACTATATCGAACGGCATGAAACCTACATCAGGGAATTGCTGACAGGCCATCCGGAAAAAGAAACGCTTGCCGAACTGCTGGTTTATCACGACCGTCAGATTTCCTGGGTGCAGCAGGAACGTCTGGCCCATCTGATCACGATGATGTTTGTATGTCTTTTCTTCCTCCTGGCCTTCGGATGGACGCTTATCCATTTCACGCTGCCGTATATCCTGCTGACCGCCCTGCTTCTGATCCTTTCGGCCGCCTACATCCTGCACTACTACCGCCTGGAAAACAGCGTTCAGCGCTGGTATGTTCTGTCCAATCAAATCAGAGAAAAACTGCTTCAGGCAAAATAAATGCAATAAAAAAAGCCCCTTGTCCATTTGGACAAGGGGCTTTAATCTTTTAATCTTTAGCCTTCAGTCTTCAACCTTCAGCCTTTTTCTTACATTCCCATTCCGGGATAACCGCCTCCGGGAGGCATACCGGGCATTCCGCCGCCTGCGCCCTTCTCTTCGGGCTTGTCGGCGATCATGCACTGGGTGGTCAGCAGCAGAGCGGCAACCGAAGCCGCGTTCTGCAGGGCAAAGCGCGTCACCTTGGTCGGATCGATGACGCCGGCGGCGATCATGTCTTCGTACTCATCCGTCCGGGCGTTGAATCCGTAGGAACCTTTCTTCTCTTTCACTTTTTCGACCACAATGCTGCCTTCCAGGCCCGCGTTGCAGGCGATCATTTTGATCGGTTCTTCGATGGCTTTCTTGACGATGTTCACGCCGATCTGTTCGTCGCCGTCCAGGGCCAGTTTGACCAGAGCGGGCAGGGTGCGCAGATACGCAACGCCGCCGCCTGGAACAATACCTTCCTCCACGGCCGCACGGGTAGCATGGAGCGCGTCTTCCACGCGGGCTTTCTTTTCCTTCATTTCGGTTTCGGTCGCGGCGCCGACTTTAATCACGGCCACGCCGCCGACCAGTTTGGCCAGCCGTTCCTGAAGTTTCTCGCGATCGTAATCGGAGGTGGTCTCTTCGATCTGGGCGCGGATCTGTTTGACGCGGCCTTCCAGTTCGGCGCGCTTTCCTGCGCCGTCGATGATCGTGGTGTTGTCCTTGTCGATGGTGATCTTCTTGGCGCGTCCGAGGTCTTCGATTTTCACGTTCTCCAGTTTGTAGCCCATGTCTTCGGAAATCATCTTGCCGCCGGTGAGGATGGCGATGTCTTCCAGCATGGCCTTGCGGCGATCGCCGAAGCCGGGGGCTTTAACGGCCGCCACATGCAGCGTGCCGCGGATCTTGTTGACCACCAGGGTGGCCAGCGCTTCGCCTTCGATGTCTTCGGCGATGATGAGGAGCGGGCGGCCCATTTTGGCGATCTGTTCGAGGATCGGCAGCAGATCTTTCATTCCGCTGATTTTCTTTTCATAGATCAGGATGAGCGCGTCTTCCAGCGCGACAATCATCTTGTCGGGATTCGTGACGAAATAGGGGGACAGGTAGCCGCGGTCGAACTGCATGCCTTCCACGATCTCCAGTTCCGTTTCGAGCCCTTTGGCCTCTTCCACAGTGATGACGCCTTCCTTGCCGACCTTGTCCATCGCGCCGGCGATGATGTTGCCGATGGTTTCATCGTTGTTGGCGGAGATAGTGCCGACCTGGGCGATTTCTTTCTGGTCCTTGGTGGGTTTGCTCATTTTGCCGAGCTCTTTGACGACGGTTTCCACGGCCTTGTCGATGCCGCGTTTCACGTCCATGGGATTGGAGCCTGCGGCGACGGCTTTAACGCCTTCGCGGTAAATGGCCTGGGCCAGGATGGTGGCGGTGGTGGTGCCGTCGCCTGCTACGTCGCTGGTCTTGCTGGCCACTTCCTTGACCATCTGCGCGCCCATGTTTTCAAATTTGTCTTCGAGTTCGATTTCCTTGGCGACGGTGACGCCGTCCTTTGTCACGGTGGGAGAGCCAAAGCTCTTGTCAATAATCACATTGCGGCCTTTGGGGCCGAGGGTTACCTTCACGGCATCGGCCAGGGTGTTGACGCCCTTCAAGACCGATTTTCTTGCTTCTTCATCGTAAAGAAGTATTTTTGCTCCCATTGTACAGATTCCTCCTTATATTTTCTTATTTTTCGATAATGCCCAGAATGTCGTCTTCTCTCATGATGAGGTATTCTTCGCCGTCAATTTTCACTTCGGTGCCGCCGTATTTGCTGAAAAGGACTTTGTCGCCCACGGTGACTTCTGGTTTGATCAGTTTGCCGTCATCCGCCACTTTGCCTTTGCCGACCGCAATCACTTTGCCTTCAATCGGTTTTTCCTTGGCCGTATCGGGGATGATGATCCCGCCCTTGGTTTTGGTTTCCTCCTCCAATCGTTTTACAATGATCCGATCCTGTAAGGGTCTGATTTTCATACTGATTCTTCTCCTTTCTTCCTTATAAATATTGTAAAGTAAACCATCGAATTAGCGGCGTTATTTTATGCACGATTTCCCCCCTGTCAAGGCATGGAGAAACTATTTTTCGGGAATTCTCTGCAATGTTTTCAGAAGAGGATTTCCAGCAGTTCCTTCAGGGAAGTGATGGTCCGGATTTCCATTTTTGCCGTTTGGGTCAGGGAGGCGATATTGGTTTTGGGAACAATGCACCGGTTAAATCCCAGACGGGCCGCCTCCTTCACCCGTATATCAATCTGAGAGATCGCCCGCACCTCGCCCGTGAGCCCGACTTCGCCCAGAACCACCGTCCGGGCGTCCACCGGCCGGTCCAGAAAACTGGACGCCATGGCCGAGACAACGGCCAGATCCACGGCCGGCTCTTCCACACGTACGCCGCCCGCAACGTTCAGAAAAATGTCCGACCCGCCCAGGTTGAGGCCGCAGATCTTGTCCAGCACCGCCACCAAAAGCGAAACCCGGTTGTGGTCCACACCGATGGCCGTTCGCCTGGGCATGCCTAAATTGGAGGCGCTCACCAGCGCCTGGATTTCCACCAGAATCGGACGGGTGCCTTCGAGGCTTGCCAGCACCACCGATCCGGGAGCGTTTTCCGGCCGTTCCGCCAGAAAAAAGGCGGAAGGATTGGGCACTTCCGTAAGCCCGCGGTCGCGCATTTCAAAAACGCCGATTTCGTTGGCGGGTCCGAAGCGATTTTTCATGCTGCGGACAATCCGGTAGGCGTGCCCGGAGTCGCCCTCAAAATACAATACCGTATCCACCATGTGCTCAAGCACTTTTGGCCCGGCTATGGCGCCGTCCTTCGTTACATGGCCGACCAGGAACAATGGAACGGCGCTTTTCTTGGCGGCAAGAATGAGCCGCGACGACGCTTCGCGGACCTGCCCCACGCTTCCCGGCGCGGACATCAGATCGCCGGAATAAACCGTTTGAACGGAATCGATCACCACAACGGCCGGTTCGATTTTCCGGATCTGCTCCAGAATCTTCTCCAGCGACACTTCCACCAGCACCAGCAAATCGCGGGCCTGCGCGCCGATCCGGTCGGCGCGGAGCCTGATCTGGGAGGCGGACTCCTCGCCGGAAACATAGAGCACTTTCCGGCCGCCCGCAGCCAGATTTTTCATCATCTGCAGCATCAGCGTCGATTTGCCGATACCCGGTTCGCCGCCGATGAGAATGGCCGAGCCACTGACGATGCCTCCCCCCAGCACGCGATCAATTTCAGCCATGCCGGTGACGATTCGCTTACCTTCCTCGGCCGGAATGTCGAATATGGGAAGGGGCTTGCCCCCGAACACCAGATCGGGACGGCCGCCCGCCTCCGGATCCGTCACCAGTTCTTCGGCAAAGCAGTTCCAGCCGTTGCAGGACGGACACTTGCCCAGCCACTTGGGCGACATATAGCCGCAGTGCTGACAAAAGAAGCTGGTCTTGCTCTTTTTCAAAAGGCATTGCTCCTTGACTTGGGTGAGTCACAAGAGCATATTTTCCGTAAAAACGCCAATACGAATTTAAAAGGATCAATGGATGATACGCATAAGAATACTCATCTTATCAGCCATTCCGGTGTTTGTCTTTTCTCTTCCCGTTTTCGGTTTTTTTGACGATATCAGGCTGAGCAGTTATGCCCAAAAACAGCAGATTCATGAAATCATTGCCATGCTGCAGCCGAAGCTGGACAAAGGCGATACCTTGAATCCCCTTCAGATTTATTTGCTGGCTGCCTCCTACACTTCCACCCGTGACTATCGCAAGGCGCTTATGACCATCGACATCATGCAAAAACAAATCGACCGGGGGGAAAGAACTTATTTAGGCAGTGATTTTACCGTCTATCCGCAAATCCTGCGCGGAGGCATTTATCTGGGCCAGGGAGATTTTCTGAAATCTATTGCGGAAGGCGATCTTGCGTATCGCTTGCTCCATGAAAACGGCCGTGAAAAGCAGAATTTTTACACATCTCAACTGATCGAAATATACGATTTTCTGGGCGTTGCCCACGCTCTGGCCGGCCATCAGACGGAAGCTCAAAAAATAGCCGGCGCTCTGCAAAAGGTCAGCATTACGGTGATGAACGGTCCTCCAAAATACAGCGCTCTGGCGCGGATCTACATGGCTTTGAAAGAATACGACAAGGCGCTGACGGCCATCAGGAATCCAAGTGCAAGGGTTACAGGATTTATTACCGCCTTCTACGATCAGACTTTTCAGGAAATTCCCAAATTGTATATTTTATCCAAAAGCCTGTATGAAACGAGCAACCTGCCGGAAGCCAGGCAGGGCTATGATCAGCTTTTACGACACCCGCAGATCGGGCAGATCGGCGGCATATACTGGATTGTGCTTTGCGACCGGGCAAAAATCGCGTTGTCGGAAGGACAGAAAAGCATGGCCGAAGACCTGCTGAAAAAAGCGGTTCAGGTGATCGAGCAGCAGCGTTCATCGATCAATACGGAGGCGGGGCGCATCGGTTTTGTCGGCGACAAACAGGATGCCTATGCGCAGTTAATTGATCTGCTTCTGTCCGATAAACGGTACCCGGAAGCTTTTGCATACGTGGAACGCTCCAAAGCGCGCGCCCTGGTTGATTTGCTTTCCTCGCAGAAGAATATTCCGGTGCGGGGGGAAAACGTTCAGCGGTTGAAAATGAATTTGAATCAGATGGCGGAGGCGGAAAGCGAACTGGCCGCCGTATCTTCCGCGGCAAACCGGGAGTCTCAAAATAAAACCCGATCGGTTTTGCTGACCCTGAAAAAGGAGCTGGGAGAAAAAGCTCCCGAAACAGCCGCTCTGGTTACGGTTCAGGCGCCTTCCACAACAGACATTCAAAAATTAATCGGGTCGGATGAAACCCTGCTTGAATATTATTCAACAGGACGGAACTGGTATGTTTTTGTGTTGTCGCCGTCATCCGTTGCCGTTTACAAATTAACGACAGATGATCTTGCGAAAGATGTCCATGATTTCCGTAAAATGATTACGCTGAACGCTTCCGAAAGTTACAAAGCCCGGGCGGAAGCGCTTTACCGTCAGCTTTTCGCGTTCGTAGAGCCGTCCATCAAGACCAGGAAGCTGATCATTGTTCCACACGGCGCTTTGCATTACCTGCCTTTTTGCGCTTTAGCTCAGGGCGGGAATTATCTGATTGACCGCTACAGCATCCGGACGCTGCCCAGCGCCAGTGTTTTGAGTTTTCTGAAAGCGCGGACCGGTCAGCCGCGCACCGGCCGTTCGCTGATTCTGGGAAATCCCAAATTGGATGATCCCAAATACGATCTGCAATTCGCCCAGGCGGAAGCGCTGGCTGTCGGGGCCATCCTGCCAAACTCAAAGGTACTGCTGCGCTCAGAGGCGACCAAAACGAATTTCATGGCGGAAAGCAGCCAATTTTCCATCATTCATCTGGCCGTGCATGGAACCTTTGATCCGGATAAGCCGCTTGATTCATCATTGCTGCTCTCCGGGGACAAAGTCAGCGATGGCTTGCTGACCAGCGCCGATCTTTATCGCCTTTCGCTCCATGCCGATCTGGTTGTGCTCAGCGCGTGCGAAACCGCCCTGGGGAAAGTGGCCAGCGGCGATGATGTCATAGGCTTCACGCGGGGATTTTTATACGCGGGAGCGGGCTCGCTGATCTCCAGTTTGTGGCAGGTCGATGATCAGGCCACGCATGATCTGATGGTCGATTTTTATTCCAACCGGAAGACGATGCCCAAGGATGAATCTCTGAGACAGGCTCAAATAAAGGTTAAACAAAAATATCCTCACCCTTTTTACTGGGCGGCCTTCCTGCTCACGGGCAATGCGCTTTAGAATGCCGTTTGTTTTATCGCCTTTTTCGCGAGCCGGATTGTTTTTTACCAGCCTTGTGTAGGGCGGCGTACCGACGACCGGCAAGTCGATGAACTTCTGAAAAGCGGGTTGAAATTTACGGAAATAATCGCCGGCCAGTTTTGTGTCGGATGTGGGCAGTTCCAGCGTAAGCGTGAAAATATTGCGTTCATGTCCGGCATAGCTCCCCGGAGACCCCGGATATTAACCGAACTTTTTCAGGGGATGATGGGCTTCTCTGGATATTTTTTCTGCGTTTGAAGATCGTCCTGCTCAACGAATATCGATGAACGGTCAGTGGTGGAATCGTCGTTTTCATGCTTTTATGATTTCCTGTTCGGCGCGTTTCAGCCTTTTTACCGCAGACTCCTTTCCCAAAATGACAAATACTTTATCCAGCTCCGGGCCCTTGATTTTACCGGTCAGCGCCGCCCGGACCGGCATGAACAAATCTTTTCCCCTGGCGCCTGATTTTTCTTTTGCGTGCCGGATCGCAGCGGCGTAAATTTCCGCGGCGTCGCCTTGCGCCCGATTCAGATACGCGCCAAAAGCCCCGACCACCTCGCGGGCGCCGGGCGCCGCCAGCAGCCTTCGGGCTTCCTGCGACGGGGAATAGCGTTCATCAAAAAATAAATCGATGTGATCCCCGATCTCCGCCAGCGTCGTCAGTTC
>JAAZOZ010000269.1 GCA_012797505.1 Smithella sp.
CAGGGTAAGCGCAAGTGGATCACCTGTCCCGACTTGCCTAAGTTTTCTATGGTTTTTCCGTCAAACTGGATCCTGACACCGCCGGCATTGCCGATGTCCATGTTAAAGCGGGACGCTTTTTGTGAAATTTTTTCTCCCGCGTCAAGCAGAACTTCATAGGGTTCTTTGTCGTCGACCTGCATTCGAATCCAGGTTTGTTCCGTGGCGTTGATGATCAGGGGAAACACTTCTTCGTCGCCTGCTGCAGCTGTCGCGGCGGTTTTGTCCTTTTCGGGCGCCTCCTTCGATGCGGCTGTTTCCCGGATCGCGGGGGACGACGCGAATGGCGCCGGCAGGGCCTGTTGGCCGCCCGGTATTTGGACCCCGACGAGAGGCGCCGGCTTTGCCGGATCGATCCCGACTGCAAAAGCCTGTTCGGACGTACTCTGCACCGGGGCTGCCCCGCTTGCCGCATCCCCGGAACTTTCGATGGCGAGCCGCGCTTCGGGCGGCGTTTTGTTGTAAACGGTGGCAAAAATGGATACGGCTGCAACGAGGATGACGATCGAGGCAGCCCACAGGACGATCTTGTGCCGGCCCAGCGTTTCGGCCAGAGGCGCGCGGGGGGGCTTGACGGCGGCCTGTTCCCGCTCTTTGTTTTTCAGCGCCTGCAGGTAGTCTTCATAGCGTTGCAGCACCGGCTTGCTGTCCACCCCCAGAGCCGCCGCGTATGTTTTGATGAAGTTTCGCGTGTAAATCGGGACGGGCAGCAAATGAAACCGGCCGTTTTCCATAGCCTCCAGATTGACCACACTGATCCTTGTGCGCTCAAACATTTCCTTCAGGGTCAATCCTGAATTTTGCCGCGCCGCTTTCAAATCAGGGATGGAGGAATTCGCATTTTGCTCTGTCGTCATAAACCGTAAACCAACAACATTTTTGCTTTGTTTAGCACTAAATATCCGGCAGCGCAACGGTTAAGAATATTGTACCTTTTTCGCGCGCTTTGTGATTAAACCGCTGCCGGTGATCCATGAGGGGGCTGAAAACGCAATGAAGGAAATGATGGAATTTGCCCGGCAACTGGCGCGGAAGGCGGGGAAACTGCTGGCTGAAAAATTTTCCCGGCACAATCCGGTTTACTACAAGGGGACCATCGATCTGGTCACGGAAGCGGACCGGATGTCGGAGGATCTGATCCTTTCCGAAATCGGCCGCCGGTATCCCGACCACGGCGTTCTGTCTGAAGAATCAAAGGAGAAAGACGGCCCCAGCGCGATGCGCTGGATTGTCGATCCGCTCGACGGAACAACGAATTACGCCCACGGCTTCCCCTTTTTCTGCGTCTCCATCGCCCTGGAGAAAGACGGCGAGATCGTGCTGGGCGTCGTTTACGACCCGATGCGGGACGATCTGTTTGAGGCCTCGCTCGGAGGCGGCGCGCATCTCAACGGAAAGAAGCTCCAGGTTTCCTCCGTGAGCGATTTGTCCCGCGGCCTTCTGGCGACCGGCTTTCCCTATGACATCCGCGAAAGCCGGGACAATAATCTGGATTTCTTTGCCGCGATGATCGTGAAAGCGCAGGCCATCCGGCGTCCGGGCGCCGCGGCGCTCGACCTGGCGTATCTTGCCGCCGGACGGTTTGACGGTTTCTGGGAGCTCAAACTCAAACCCTGGGACACCGCCGCTGGATGCCTTCTGGTGACGGAAGCGGGCGGCGTCCTCTCCGACATGACGGGCGGGAAATGGAGCGTGTTTTCCCCCGGTTTGGTCGCGAGCAACGGATTGATCCACCAACAGATGCTGGAGGTTCTGCTCGGATGACCCCGCAAGAAAAAGTCATTGCCGTTTAAAATCCTGTATTGCCTCAATTTGGTTTGTGAAACGCAGAATCGCCCACCGTTCGGGCGAGACCGTTTAGGGGGTCGATTTCCACAGTCTTTTATATTGACACAGCCGCCTGTTGCTCCTATACTCCTTCCCGCCATTAGTAAAATCTGAACCGAAATGAATTGTTGCGCAGACCGCGTGTCGTGCCGGGATAAGGAGAGAGCTTTGAATAACGGCCATTTTTGTCATTTCGACCCCTCTTTTGTCATTTCGACTTCTTCTTTGTCGTTTCGACCGAAGGGAGAAATCTTGAACAAACGGCCGTCCTTAAGATTTCTCGTCGCTCACGCTCCTCGAAACGACGTTTTTCAAAGCTCTCAAGGAGATGAACGTGGAAGCGCTCTTCTTTAAAAAAGACGATTCTCATAACACCGGACGATACGCGACTTGCAAAGAGTTATCCGCGGCGGGACTGAAAATATCGATGGCCTAAAACGGGCCGACGGCAACCGCGGCATAGCGTGCTGATTCGGAGAGAATATGCTGCTGAAGCACGGTCGTTACGAATTCACCTGTGAGTTTGAAAATGACGCTGCGTTGCCGCCATACAAAGGCTCCACGCTTCGGGGAATTTTCGGACATGCCCTGAAGAAAGTCGTTTGCGCCCTGAAAAAACAGGACTGCGCCGGTTGCCTCCTTGCCGACCGCTGCATCTATCCCACGGTTTTTGAAATATCGGAAAAAGTTCATGAAACAACGCGACGCAAGCGAATCGCCCAGCCGCCGCACCCGTATGTCGTCGAGCCTCCCGCCGACGCCAAAACCCATTATCAAAAAGGGGAGCTTCTGAATTTTTCACTGCTTTTATTCGGCGCCGCCTGCGACAATTTGCCCTATTTCATTTACGCCTTTGAACAGATCGGCGGCATCGGCATCGGAAAGCGCATCGATGGCAAGAGCGGAACATTTACACTCATGGACGTTCGGGCGGACAGTGAAGTGATTTACACGAAATCCGACGGTAAAATCCGTAAACCGCCCGGTTTCCGGGAAATAAGCGCCGAATCACTCACGGAAGAAATGGAGCGTGAATCGGTCGATGTCCGTCTGGAATTGATCACGCCGCTTCGCCTGAAATATCAAAATGGCCTGAAAGCCGACCTTCCGTTCGATGTTTTAACGCGGGCGATGCTCAGACGGATCTCATCGCTTTGCGAATACCATGGTCAAGGCGAACCGGGGCTGGACTATCGGAGATTGGTCGCGCATGCCAAAGACGTTGCCGTGAAAGAATCGCACATCGGTTGGTACGACTGGCGGCGCTACTCCAACCGGCAGGAACAGGCCATGATGATGGGCGGCATGGTGGGCAAAATCACCTATGCCGGCGTGCCCGGCGAATATCTGCCGCTTTTGAAATTCTGCGAGCAGACGCATCTGGGCAAGGCAACGACATTTGGATTGGGGAAAATTAAAGTCTCGTCATGGCCAACATCCTTATTGCCATCGCGGGTCTGAGCCCTCAGGTCATCACGGAGACGCTCTACGCCCTTCACCAGGACGGCATCCGAATCGATGAAATTCATGCCATCGCCACGCGCGTCGGTCGGGATGCTATCTCAACCCAACTGTTCGCGCCGGACGACGGCCGGTATTTCCGGTACCTCAGAGAATACGGCATCGACCCAAAAACCATTTTGTTTTCACAAGACACCCTTCACGTTTTGCGTGACGACAAAGGTCATCCGCTTGACGACATCACCGGCGAAGAAGAAAACAAAATCCTTCTGAAATCATGCCTGACGCTTGCGCACCGGTTTACGAAGAACGCGAAAAATACGGTTTATTTCTCCATTGCCGGCGGCCGCAAAACCATGAGCGCCTGCCTGATGGTCGCCGCTCAAATGTATGCCCGCCCGCAGGATCGGATCTGCCATGTTCTCGTTTCGCCGGAATTCGAAAACCATCAGGAATTCTACTACCCGCCCGTCAAGCCTGCATTGCTTGAACTGCGCGACGCGCGGGGACAGGCAATCTTCAAAGACACATCCTACGCGAAAGTGACGCTTGTGCCGATTCCGTTCATTTCAATGCGGGCTTCGGCGAGGGAAGGGAAGAACGGACGGATTCAGACGCCTGCCGAACTTTTCCGCCACCTTGTTACGGAAAAAGAGCAGCCCCTGATCGTCGATTTGCACCAGGGAAAAATTCTTTACAAAAAAGCGGAACTGAAAATGATGCCCTCCCGTCTGGCGCTTTATGCGTTTCTGGCCGGGCAAAAACTTCAGTGCCGACTTTTGAGCGCAACCTGCCGGGGATGCTCGTCCTGTTATCTGGATTACCGGAAAATCAGCGAAAACCAGGCGGTCATCACCGATTTATATCGGCGTTTGGGCGGAACAACGGAGAATAAAGGCATCTGCGCGCTGGAAAAGGATGAGCTTCGCGCCTACGTCAGCAAAATCCGTAAAGACCTTCAAAAAGCCTTCGGCGCGCAGGCGGTGGAACTCCTGGCTGTTGAAGCCGTCGGTAAAAAGCCGGATACGCGCTACGGCATTCCGATGGAGCGGGAGAGGATTCGGCTGGTTGAATAAAGCAGGAATCATTGTGGTGAAGACAAGGAAGTGAGCTATGGCAAATAAGAAAAAGGGACAAGATGACGAGCGTCAATTTCAAGGGCAAATTCGAGCGGGTGTTTTATTTCCTGTTGCCTCGTCCGGAAACCAAATGCCCGACGATTACAGGAGCCTTCTTGCAGAACTAAAAGAGCGCATTGTCTCCGAGCGGCTGCGTATCACGTTTGCGGCCAACGCTGCCATGATCATGCTCTACTGGGACATCGGGCGGACTATTTTACGCAGACAAAAGCACGAAGGCTGGGGAGCAAAAGTCATAGACCGTCTTTCCGCCGATTTGCATGACGCTTTTCCGGATATGCAGGGCCTTTCGCCGCGCAATCTTAA
>JAAZOZ010000270.1 GCA_012797505.1 Smithella sp.
ATCTTTCAAATCAGCTATTTTGTTGCCGTGGTGGTGGTTGCCGGTTTTACGGGATTCATGCTTTTTTTCATCTATCGTCCGGATATCGTCAACATGATCATCATCGTCATCATGATTCAGCTCATCAGCCTGCTGATTTTTGTTCCCATCCGTTTCATGGTGGCGCTTTGTTGTGCCATGTACGGCGTCTTCATCACCTTGGTTACCCGCTTCGTGCTGGGAACATCGCCGGCCAATCTGGTCGCTCTGCTCGTTCTGCTTATGCTTCCGGTCGTCATCGGCGCCGGGACCACGATGCGGCTGGGCTTTGCTCAGAGGAGGGAATTTGCTCATTTGACCGAAACCAAAAGAATCAACCGGGAACTGGCCGAAGAAATGCAAAAGCGCGTCGCGCTGGAGGAAAAGCTCAAGGAACTGGCCTCGACGGATCCCCTGACCGGGCTGTACAACCGGCGGCAATACGAGATGCTTTTTCAGCATGAGATCGGGCGGTCGAGGCGCAGGGATTCTCCCCTGTCCGTGGGAATTCTCGACCTGGACAACTTCAAACTGGTGAACGACACCCACGGCCACACGGCCGGCGATGCAGTGCTGCGCTGCGTGGCGGACGTGTGCCGGAGAAATCTCCGCGCGATCGACATCGTCGGACGGCTGGGAGGAGAAGAGTTTATTATCCTGATGCCCGAATGCGACATCGACCAGGCCAATATTCTGGGCAACCGGCTTTTAAAAATGATCGAATCGGCCGTGGTCGATGCCAACACGGCTTCCATCAGAATCACCGCCACCATCGGGATCACCCAACTGTTTCCGGACGACAAAGGCATCGAAGTCATCATCAGCCGGGCCGACGACGCCCTTTACCGCGGCAAGAGAGCCGGCCGCAACCGGGTGGAAATCAACCGCTGCTGAACCGAGGTAACGTTCGTCACTTCTATGTTTCTCACTGCTTCAACTCATGTTTTTTGGGCATTTATGCCTGTGTATTTTTTATTGTGCAGCGCGTGGACAACGAGAAACGTATTCCATTCACGGTCTTCGACGCCCCACGCGCCGTCTTTTTTCTGAACATTCAGTAAAAGAGGCGAGACCCTGATCCATTGACGGTGCGCCGATTCCGCGTCCAGATGGGCCAGGGCGTTCACCGTCAGGAAAAACGGAACAGGCGCCGGCCAGATGCCAGATGATTTTTGGATTTTTTCCAGATCCTCGATCAGGTTCATGGCGCTGGGATCGCGCGCGTACAGCGGATGAACAACCAGAGCCCGTAAAATATTGCTCTTCTCCGGCCAGACCTCCGTATGCTCCGCGTGACGCTCAAGCCATCCGATCAGCAGCCGGTAATGCGCTTCAACGCGCTCCTCTTTCTCCATGTGGAATATCGAAGCCAGAAAAAGCGTCGCGCAGGCAAAAACCAGCGGCTGTCTTGCACTGATCAAAGGCAGTTCGCGGAAAGCGTCGTCGGACAGGTCTTCCAGGTACGGTCCGGAAAGGTCACCCGTCAATGTCGTATCGATCAACCAGCCAAGAGCCCTGCGGATGTCTTCCGTTCTTTCCCGAACCGTCAGATGCAGGCCGAACAAACGCCTGATGGTTTCCAAAAACGATTGATTCCAGGAACCATCGGCGGCCTGGCCCCGCGTCAGGGAAGACACGGTTTGATTGAAATCATCCCGCCACGCGGCATTTTCGGATTCGCCCAGCCATTTCTTGCGCGCGTACAACCCGGCCGGTGATTTACTGGCCTGGAAAATTTGAAAAGGATGATAGCGCATTATGGTCCGTTCCTTTTCTCTTTGTTTTTCTTTTTGTTTTCTTTCCTTCCGGCAAGGCTTTTACAAATTTTTTTTAATCTTTTTCGTTTTTTCCACAAAGTGGTCAAAGTCGCTCGTCGGCTCTTGTGCTTCACGTTGCAGGCGTTTGACCTCGAATTTTTCAAATTCCGTGGTGGCGTGTTCTTCGGCCATGTCCTGTGAAATTCTGCCGGCATGCGTCAGAATATTGCGCTCGTTAAACCGCAAAAAGGCATCGAGTTTTTTGATCCAGTCGGCCATGTGCATGGGTTTATGGCGGCGCGCCTGATCTTCGGCATAATCCAGATACATGGTCACCACACGGTTGAGTTCGCGGATTTCGTCTTCGCCAGATAATTCTTGGCGACGGCAACATCGGTTTTACGAATAAGGCCGTGAGGCGCGTTTTTCCATGTCGTCAATCCCATGTGCGGCTTTTGCGCGTCAGCCCGTTGATAGATGACTTCCGCCGCGGTGTGTCCATGAATCGCCCAGTGCAGTTTGTTTTGTACCGTGGCAAAAAAGGTCTGGGTTATTTCGGCGCCGGAATCGTAATCAATGCTGGTGGCATAAATATCGGTGATTTTCTGGTAGAACATCCGCTCCGAGGCACGGATGGCGCGAATGCGTTCGAGGAGTTCATCGAAGTAGTTATCGCCAAGCGTGCGTCCGGCTGCCAGCCGGTCGTCATCCATGGTAAATCCTTTGACGAGGAGTTCTGAAAGACGGGCGGTGGCCCATTTTCGAAAAGCTGTGCCGCGGGCGGAGCGGACCCGATAGCCCACGGCAAGGATGGCGTCGAGGTTATAATGTTCCACCATGCGGGCAACCATGCGGACGCCTTCGGTTTGAACTATTCGGAATTTCCGAATAGTTGCTGCTGTATCGAGTTCGCCCTCTCCATAAATACCTTTCAAATGTTCATTCACAGTCGGAACAGTTACCTGATAAAGTTCTGCGATAAGTCTTTGCGTCAGCCAGACGGTTTTCCCGTCGATGCGCACCTGCACACGCAGAGAGCCGTCTTCATAAATCAGCAATTGCCCTTCGGAAGATGCGGGAATAAGTTCATTCGCCATAGCCGATTTCCTTGAAAATATTGACAGCGCGCCAGAGATCTGCCTCGAAACCAAGATTTGCACCGCCGTTATTGTTTTTGTCTTTAGCCATAATTTAACTCACCATTAAAAAAGGAGCGATTTCGAATGTTAAAAACGTAATTCTGAAGGAAATTCTTTGGGTCGGCGGTTATCTTACTACTTTGAAACGACTTTGCAAGAAAAAATCAGTAATATCATAAACAATGCAAGCTGATCTTTGCACAACGCATAAAACCGCTAAGTTTGTCATACCTCTATGTAAAAAAAGCAAGTCCCTTTTTTACGTAGGGGAAGTAACAATCGTTCTGGCGCAGGCCGGTATCCAGACATCGTCCCCGCGGAAGCGGGGAACCAGTTCCTTTATTCCTGGATTCCGGATCGCGTTGCGCTTGTCCGGAATGACGGTTTTGATGATTTTTGTAATTGTGCAAAGCTCTCAAGCTGATTCTACACGGCTGCACTAAGGGAAAAAGAGGGCGGGTTTCAGGAGACGGGCTTTGTCCGCGCTACATCCCGGTGAAGAGCATGATGATGACGGGGACGCCGATGACGCGGAGAATTGCGTATTTTGCCGTCATCTGCATTCGTTAAGCTTGAGGGTCATGCGGGATTTGCCCCGTCCGGCCGGATAGTCCCGGAGCAGACCGCTGACCAGACATCCGGCGATTTCGCCGATGTCTTCATCCCCTTCGCTTGAAACTTCGCCCTGCCAGAGTTTATTGCCCGGCTTTTGGCCTGCCGCGCCGAAAACATCCATTCTGATTTGGCGAATCTGAACCGTATAGTATCCGCCGCCCTCGATCACATAGTGCGTGTCCGGTGATCCACCTTCGCGCGACGGCATCAAGACCGGGACCGGGCGGGACACGACCGGCTCCCGCCTCTTCTCAGTGGTTGTACCGGCCTTCACAGCGACGAGGATATTCGGATTTCTGTCGTCATGGACAAAGCCCTTCTTTTCCATTTCGCTGCGGATGAGGACCGGCAGCTTTTGCGTCAGGGACTTTTCTCCCTCAGGAGGAAGAAAGGAAAATCTTTTCTGGGCCGAGGCGTTGAAGTTCGGCGCTGCATGACTTTCGACCTGCATGGCGATATGCGTTGGAGCGCAGCCCGCCATCCAGCACAGACAGGTCATTCCCAGCAGTGCGCGAAACAAAAATGTTCTCTTTGCGGCCATGCTACAAATCCTTGAGCAGCTTGTTTTCCGGCTGACGCGCCATCGTTTGATCAAACGTTTCCAGGGACGCTGAAAGGGCGGCGAATTCGGGGGACTGCGTAAAAGGCGTCTGGTTCAGTCCTCGTTTATCCATCGCGCCGATGACATACTGTACGGTCAGCGTGCTGACGTCGCGCGCGGGCTGATAACCCTGTTCCTCGCTTCCCTCCGTCCGGGCCATTGAAAGAATATCGCTTTTTACCAGATTGAAAAGAATTTCATTGACGAAGCGGATGGGAATTTCCAGTTGATTGGAGATGTCGCGGGCCGTCGCGGGTTTTTCTCCCCGGACGAACCGCTGGACCAGGTGATGGGTGATGCGCAGGGAAAGCAGCGTCCGGAGGCGGTGGCTGGCTGCGAGCGCGTCGGGTTCGAACTCGTAGGTTTCCACGTTCTGGTAGGCAAAAGACAGCTCCGCCCCGTACAGCACGATCAGCCAGCTCAACTGAAGCCAGGCGAGAAACAGGGGCAGGGCGGCGAAGCTCCCATAGATGGCATTGTATTGGGCAACGCCGATCTGGAACGTGATGTAAGCCCATTCGACTACCTGGAAAATCGTTCCGGTGATGATTCCGGCGATCAGGCCGACGGAAAATTTTACCTGAGTGTTCGGCATGAAAATGTAGAGGAAGGTGAAAAGCGCCCACATGAGGGTATAGGGCAGCAGCCTCAGAAGAAAAAAGATGACGGGGCCGAAGCTTCCCAAAACGGTGAACTTCTCCAGAATCAGATTCACCTGCGTGGTAATGAAAACGTTTACTCCGCTCGACAGCACAAGGATGACCGGGCAGATCAAAATAAGCGACAGATAATCGCCGAACATTCGTCCGATGGTTCGTTTTTCCCGGATGCCCCAGATGTCGTTGAAAGACTCTTCAATCTGCCGCAGCATTTTGACGACGGCCCAGAAAAGAACCACCAGGCCGACGCCGGCGATCAGTCCGCCCTTCGTATTGGCCAGAAGGGCGTCGGAAAACTGGATCACATTGGCCAGGATGTCCTCGTGGCCGGCCAGTTTTTCGCGCAGTTGTTCTTCCAGCACTTTCTGAAATCCGAAGCCCTTGGCGATGCCGAAGGCCATAGCCGCGATGGGGACGATCGAAACCAGCGAATAAAAGGTCAGGGAGGACGCGCGAAGCTGGCATTTGTCTTCGTCGAAGCCCCGAATGGAAAGGATCAGGACCCTGGCCAGTTTCAGAAAGAAAGATTTTCCCGGAGGGAGCCCCGTGCCGCGAATTCTCCAGATGTCTTTTCGGACGAAATCCGCCGTTTTTTGAATCCGCGTTTTGTTTTCGGCCATGATGTCTCCTTTAGTTTCCCAGAATGACTTCCCCCGTATCCGTGATCAGCTTTTCCGGCAGTTGAAAAAGTCGCCGGAAGACGCCCAGCGTTTCCTTTCCAATGGATCTTACCGGCATGGGCTTGACGTTCGGGTCTTTCCAATCGCCGTTAATCTTAACATAAATCGTGAGCACATTCCCGTTTTTATCCAGAATCAGCCAGCCCACGACCGGCATTTTTGACACAATCAGATCCAGCGTTTGCAGGGGGTGGATGCCGGCGATGCAGTCCACTTCTTTTCGGAAAGCGTCAACGCTGCCGGCCGCCGAGATTTCCATTGCGTCGCCGGCAATAAAGAAATCTTTTGAAGAAAACACGCCGTTTTGAACGGAGGCATGGGCGGTGATGGCGCTGTAAGGCATTCCGTCCTTGGCCATGTCCGGCAGTTTCAGCCGAAAAAGCTGAGAAACGTTCAGCAGGGAGAAAATTTTGGAAAGAACGGGAAACTTTTTCAGGACACCCTTTTCAGCCCGGATCTGCAAAGCGCCGGCTGCCGTTTTCTTCAGATCGGCAAATTGACTTCCGGAAGCGGTCAGGTCTCCGGAGACAGACAGACTGCCGGTGATCGGTCTGTCTCCGATGTTCATAACGCTCTGGAGCTTTGCCAGGCTGATTCCGTCGGCGGCAAGATTCGCTTCATAGCGGTTCCGACCGTCCGGACGAAGGGTCGCTTTGCCTTTTGCCCGGATGTGCCCGTCAAAAACATCCGCTTCCAGGGACTGGACGTTCAGCTTTCCGGGTGTGTAGTTCAGCACGGCCTGCAGGGCGCTGAATTCAACGCCTTCCAGAAAAGCCGCGTCTGCCCGAACGGTTGCGTCGACGGTTGCGCCGGATGGCGCGGAATCGTCTTTTTTGGATGTTTTCAGGGAGGCCAGAAGGGCGATGTCATCGGAATGGATACGAGGGGAGGTTATCTCCGCCGTAATTTTCGGCGCAGCAAAATCCCGGATGCGCCCCGACGCGTTGAAAAAAGTTTTCCCCAGGCCGAATGAAAGACGGCTGACCTGGAGGTCTCCGCTTTTCCAGACTGCCTCCGCGCTGACGACGGAAAAAGACGCGTCGTCTTTCGGGCTTGTCCATCCGAGATCCTGTGCGTGGAGCCGATCGGCGCTGAAGTGAACCATGACGACCGGTTTGCGAAAATCATCAACGCTGAACTTTCCCTGAATGTCGCTTTCTCCGATTTTTGCTTTGAGCGGACCCGTTTCCATTTTGTCGCCCCGGAAATAGATCTGCCCGGTCAAGCCGTTAACCGGCTTGTCGAGCGCCGGGACCGTCAAAGAAACGTTGCTCAGCGACGCGTTCCCCGTCCATTGCAGAGAGGCGGGATGAAGGAGGTCGCCCTTGCCGGAAACATTGAGCGAGGCGGTGCCCGAAGGATTCATATTCCTCAGGACAGGAAACAGGGCTGCGGCTTTACGAAGGTTCATGGTTTTCGATTCGGCATGCAGGGAAAGAGGAATCTCTCCGGAGAAGTTATAGGTCGCCGAACCGCTGATCTTCACAGGTGGCAGATCACACCTGAAGGAAGAAAATGTCAGTGTTTCCGCATGGACTATCATTTCGGCGGTCAGGTTGTTTGTTTTGGAGGCGGGTTTTTCCAGGATGTCCGGAAACGCATAGGAAGCTTTGGTCAGATCCCAGTTGGCATGGACGCGGAAATCGGAGGCCGTTCCCTTTCCCGACAGATCGAGAGTGGACGGACCGTTGAAGCTGAAATTACGAAACCGGTCTTTTCCCAGAAGCCATACGACTTCCTCGCGGGTTGGCTGGACGGTCATGTCTGCCGTGTATTCAACGGGACCGGGCCTCGCAAAATCGGAAATGCTTCCTTCCAGTGAAAAGGGCGATTGGCCGAAAAGCCCTTTCATGCCGCGCAGCCGGAACAGGCGGTTTTGAAGTTCCAGGGTGCCGCGGATGTCATGAAAATCCGGCGCGGTTTGTTGCGCTGAAAAAACGCCTTCACTGACGTCCGCCCGGAGGGAGAGGACCCCTGCATTTTCCGGACTGTCGATATGTGCGATCTGACTTTTCCTGCCTTTGAGCGTTCCTTCGCTCAGGCGGAAATTGCCGTCCCGAATGTGCGCGGCAATAAAATCTCCCACCGTTTTTGGAATAATTTTCCATGGAATGAAGGGCCGCATTTCCTTCAGGGAAAAAGCCGACGTTGTGGCGGTAGCCGTCAGGAAGAAATCTTCCTTGTCCAAGTCCTCGATGTTCAGGCGGCCGCCGGCTTCAAAGCGATCGATTGCCAGGCGTGACACGTCCAGCGAAAGATTTCCAGTGTTGCGGCTCAAAGCGTAATCGAGGCGGACCGTCTGCGGGGTGAGCGGATTGGAAAAAGCCCTGGAGCAGTCGAGCAGGGCGCTTTTCACTGCGACGCTGCCCTTTGATGAAAAATTTGCCGGGGTTCCGGAAAAATTTGTGTCCACATCCAGCAGGCCGCCCAGCCGTTCAATGGATGCCTTATTCTTCAGATAGGGAGCGTAATGCTGAAGATCCGATCCTGTAAGCCGGATGGAAGCGTTCAGGGTGCTTGCCCAAACGGGTTTATCGGGCGGGGCGGGGTCAAAGGTTCCTTTCAGGGAAAGAGCCGCCTGGTTCCGGTCTTCGATCACGGTCGCATTCATTTGATATTGAAATGGACTGCCCCACAAAGGAGAATCAACGGTGCAGTCGAGATCATCCAGACGGGTGGTGATCCCTTCATTTCCCGCAGCCTGATCCTCAAATATCACCGATCCTTTTTCAATGGTGATGTTGCGGACTTTCAGCGATGTTTCCTTCCGGGGTTTTGCCAGAAGATCGGCAATGTTCAGTTCCCCGGTTCTGTCCCGTTTCAGTGAAAAGACGGGCCGATCCAGAGTAACTTCCCTAAGGGAGATTTGATTTTTCAAGAGGGGGAGTATGTTCAGGTGAAGGAAAGCGGAACGGATGTGAACGAAGTCGGCAACGCCGTCTTTTTCCTTGATGACGATGCCGGTAAACGTAAACATCAGTCCTTTGCGAAGGGAAAGCGAGCCCCTGCCCTCGTCGTAATGAACGGTGCGGTTCAGTTCTTTGCCGATCATTCTTGTTAGAGGTTCCCTGAAAGCATCCGGTTGAGAGAGTTTCCAGGAAATGAAGAGCCAGGCAGATGCCAGAAGAACGGCGACCGCGGCAGCGCCTATCCCAAAAAATAAAATGATTTTCTTTTGCGTCTTCAAACAGAAGCCTTTTTACGATGGTCTTTGATTATGGAGCGTTAAGCATTCCCGCGCGCGTCCAGATCCCGGAAGGCCCTGATTCCGCAAAGGCTGGTTGCCTCCAGGATTCCCCGGGTGATGGCCCGGGTCATGCAATCTGCGGTGCTGCGCCCCATTTCCGTCAGCATTTCCGCCGCCGGAGATTCGAAAAATCCACGGGTTGCCGGCAGTTTCCGCTTGTTGGTCCCAAGACAAAAGATTGTGTCTCCGTCAAACATGGCGTGCGACGGGCGGATGGCGCGGGCAAATCCGTCATGGGCCATCTGGGCAATTTTTTGCGCCTGCGCTTTGGTCAGGACGGCGTTGGTTGCGACCACGCCGATGGTTGTGTTTTGTCCCGCGGAAGCCACAGGTAGCGGAGGCAGCTTCACCGCTCGCTTTCCAAGAGCTCCGAATTCCGATCCCATTCCCTGTCTGATTTCCCAGAAGCGCCCCGTCGCGGGATCGATGACGGAGCCGAGAGAGTTCACGGCAACAATCGCCGCGACGATGATTCCCGAGGGCAGGGCTTCGCTGGCCGTTTCCAGGCCGCCTTTGATCCCTCCGGCCATGGCGCCCGTTCCCGCGCCGACGGATCCGAGGGGAAAGCCGGCGCTGCCCGCGGCGTCGCAGGCTGCCGCCCCCCATTTTGGACCGATCGGCGGAACGAACTGCTTTCCCCGGCCCAGATCAAAAAGAGCGGCCGCCGGCACAATGGGCGCCACATGGCCGTCCTGCAGCGGAAATCCCCAGCCTTTCTTTTCGAGCCGGCGCACCACGCCGTCGGCCGTTGCCAGACCATAGACGGATCCGCCGGTCAACACCACCGCCTGAACTTTTTCCACCAAGTTCATGGGCTGGAGCAGGTCCGTTTCGCGGGTTCCCGGTGCGGAGCCGCGAACATCCACGCCGGCTGTCGCTCCTTCCGGGCTGAGGATCGCGGTGACGCCGCTTGCGTATTTCCGGCTGGTGAAATGACCGACCAGGATTCCCTCAACATCGATCAAAGAATTGTGTCTTCCCGTTTTCGGCATCTGAAGTTCTCCTTGATTGCTTTTTTCGAAATATCCCGGCCCGTCAGCATCCTGTCGCGATCCGCTGCTGAAAGATTGAACGGTCATTGCAAAACCAATTTGCATTTTATGTAGCACATGTCATTTGAGAGTTCAGCTTTTTTTTCGTTTTCGATTCCAGTGGCCACGAAGGATAAACTCGTGTATGATGCCGCGCATGAAAAGAGGAAGCGGCATACTGCTGGCGATTTCTTCGCTGCCCGGACGGTTCGGCATCGGAACGCTCGGGGAGGGCGCGCGAAAATTTGTCGATTGGCTTGGGCAAAGCGGGCAGGCCTACTGGCAGATTCTGCCTATTTCGCCGACGGGTTTCGGCGACTCTCCGTATCAGGCGTTCAGCGCCTTTGCGGGCAATCCGTATTTTATCGATTTGGAGGATCTGCATCGGGAAGGACTGCTGCCCCGCGGGGCATTGGACCTTTGTGAAAGTTTTTTTGCGAGTGATCCGGATTCCGTGGATTATTACGCGCAATACCTGGGCAGGCCTCAAGTTCTTTCTCTTGCCTTCCGTCATGGCGCCGGGCGGCTGGCTGCCGGGCTGGAAGCTTTTCGAAAGCGCCACCAAAGCTGGCTCGGCGATTACGCGCTGTATATGGCGCTGAAAGGCGAATACGAAATGAAGCCTTTCGATCAATGGCCGGAAGCGCTGGCCCTGCGATACCCCGCCGCCTTGAAGGAAGCCGCAGCCCGCCTCAAGGAGCAGGTCGACTATCATATCTTTGTTCAATACCTTTTCTTTCGCCAGTGGGACGCGCTGCGGAAATATGCCGGCGGCAGGGGGATCCGAATCATCGGCGATATGCCGATCTACATGGCGCCGGACAGCGCGGACGCCTGGGTCGAACACGACATTCTGGATCTCGAGAGGCGCGTCGCGGGCTGCCCGCCGGACTACTTTTCAGCAACGGGACAGCTCTGGGGAAATCCGCTTTACGACTGGGAGAAATTGAAGGAAACGGAATATGCGTGGTGGATGCGAAGGATCGCCCATCAACTGTCTCTGTATGATGATCTGCGCATCGATCATTTCCGCGGCTTTGAAGCCTACTGGGCGATTCCCGCCGGCGCGAAGACAGCCGAATCGGGGCAATGGCTTCCCGGTCCGGGCATCGACTTTTTCCGCCGCCTGAAAAAAGCGATCGGCGATCCGCCCCTGATTGCCGAAGACCTGGGGTATCTGACGCCGGAGGTTTTCGAGCTGCTTCGCGAGACCGGCTTTCCCGGTTTGAAAGTGCTTCATTTCGCCTTTACGCCGGGCGGGGAAAGCATTTACTTGCCGCACCGGTATGAGAAAAACTGCGTGGTTTATACGGGCACGCATGACAACGACACAACCGTCGGATGGTATCGCGGTTTAGCCAAAGATGAACTAGCTTTTCTGGATGCCTATCTGGACGGCGTTGACGAAGAGCGCATTCACTGGCAGTTGATTCGACTGGCCATGAGCTCCGTGGCCGATGTGTGCATTTTCCCGATGCAGGATGTGCTGGGGCTTCCGTCCTCGGCGCGCATGAACCGGCCGCAGACGGCGCAGGGAAACTGGCGGTGGCGTCTGACGGCGGACAAGCTGGATGGCGAGCTTTCGCGGAAACTGGCCGGTCTGACCGAATTATTCGGCCGTCAGCGGTGAAGTCATGATCAAAAACGACATTCCGCAGGACGAGATCTACCTCTTCAATATCGGCGAGGCGCAGCAGGCCTACGCCACTTTCGGCTGCCACCGCGTGGACGAATCCGATCTGCACCGATTTCTCGTCTGGGCGCCCAACGCGCGGGAGGTCGGCGTTGTCGGGGACTTCAACGGCTGGGACGCTTCCCGAAACCGGATGGAGCGCCTTGATTCGGGTGTTTTTGCGGCATTTGTGCCCGGCCTTCGAGACGGGGACTGCTACAAGTATGCAATCCAAGGCCACGACGGAAAAACGGTGCTCAAGGCGGATCCCTTCGCGTTTCATGCCGAGGTTCGTCCGGCGACCGCCTCAAAGGTCTGGAGCCTGGGCGGATACGACTGGCGCGATGCGGAATATCTGAAGCGGCGCCACGGACAGAACCTTCTGAACCGGCCGGTCGCCATTTACGAAATGCACATCGATTCGTGGCGGAAACGAGAGGGATATGCGTTCGCGAACTTTCGTGAGATTGCTGACGAGCTTTCCGATTATCTGGTCGAGATGGGCTTCACGCATGTGGAGATTATGCCCGTTCTCGAACATCCGCTGGACGATTCCTGGGGGTATCAGGTAACCGGTTTTTACGCGGTAACCAGCCGCTACGGGACGCCTCAGGATTTCATGTATTTTGTCGATGTCATGCACGCCAAAGGCATCGGCGTCATCATGGACTGGGTGCCGGCTCATTTTCCCCGGGACGAACACGGCCTGGCGCGCTTTGACGGCACCTGTCTCTACGAACATCAAAACCCGATGCAGTCCGATCACCCGCAGTGGGGCACGCTGATTTTCAACTATGCCCGTCCCGAGGTGGCAAGCTTTCTGGTTTCCAGCGCGATGTTTTTCTTTGACGTGTGCCACATCGACGGGATTCGCGTGGATGCGGTCACATCGATGCTCTACCTGGACTACGCCCGCAATCCGGGCGAATTTGTGCCCAACGAAGACGGGGGCAACATCGACCGCTCCGCGGTGGCTTTTCTGCAAAAGCTCAATTCCGTGATTCTGACGCGCTACCCCGGCGTCATGACCGTTGCGGAAGAATCGACGGCTTACCCGATGATCACCAAACCGCCCTACGACGGGGGGCTGGGTTTTTTGTTCAAGTGGAATATGGGCTTCATGCACGACACGCTGAGCTATATGTCGATGGATCCCTTCTTCCGCCAGCATCATCACAGCAAACTGACGTTTTCCATGCACTACGCGTTTACGGAGAACTTCATTCTGCCGTATTCCCACGACGAGGTGGTCCACGGCAAAAAATCCCTGCTCAACAAAATGGTCGGCGCGTACGACGAAAAATTCGCATCGCTGCGCCTGCTGCTGGGCTTCATGTACGCGCACCCCGGGAAGAAGCTGCTCTTCATGGGCGGGGAGTTCGGGCAATTTATCGAGTGGGACTACCGAAAGGAACTCGACTGGTTTCTGCTGGGGTATGAACGGCACGGCCAGATGCGCCGGTACGTGCAGGCGCTGAACGAGTTTTATACCCGCACCCCGGCGCTGTATGCAATCGACGACGGGTGGGAAGGGTTTGCCTGGCTCAACGTGAACAACGCAAAGCAGAGCGCCGTGAGTTTTCTGAGGCGGGGCGCGCGCCCCGAAGAGGTCTGCGTGTGCGCCTTCAACTTTACGCCGGTGCCGGTGGAGCGGTTTGTGATCGGGCTGCCGTCCGGCGGTGCGCTGCGGGACGTCTTCAGCAGCGACGATGCGAGATTCGGAGGAAGCGGGCGCGGCGCGGCGCGGGTCATTCAAGCCGTCCATAAAGGTTTTGAAGGCCATCCGTACCGCGCGGCCATTGACCTGCCGCCGCTGGCGGCCGTTTATTTTGAAATGGATTCCTATGAAAAGGGTTTGAAATGAACAGCGCATTGCAGGAAACTTTGGCTGAAAAAAAAATGAAGGCTCCGCCCCCGGTTCTGATGATCGGGGCGGAATGCGCGCCGTTTGCCAAAACGGGAGGGCTGGCGGATGTGATCGGAACGCTGACGAGAGAGATGAAAAGGCTGGGATTCGATGCCCGGCTGATGCTGCCGTTTCATCGCGTCATCAAAGACCGGTACCGGGAACGCGTGCGTCATCTGGTCAGCTTCAGCGTGGACATCGGCGGGCGATCCCAGTATGTGGGAATCGAACAGTTCGACGGGGAGGACATTCCGGTTTACTTCATCGACAACGAACATTACTTCGGTCATGCCATTTACTGCGGCGGCAATTTCGAGGGAGAGCAATACGCCTACTTCACGCGGGCGGCCATCGAGTCTCTTCCAATGATTGGTTTTGAGCCCCGGATTCTTCACGTGAACGACTGGCATACGGCGATGATCCCCATGCTGCTGAAAACCCAGTATGACCGCCTGCCGCAGGGACGGTGCCGCACGGTTCTCTCCATTCACAACCTCGGCTATCAGGGACGCTTCCATTTCGACTTCGTTTCCCATTTGCTGGGCATCGAGAGCCGGTATTATCATCCGGACAACATCGAATATCACGGCGACGCGAACTTTTTAAAGGGCGGCATCGTTTACGCGGACAAACTGGTCACGGTCAGCCCGACTTACGCCCGGGAGATCCTGACGGCGCATTACGGCGAAGGTCTGGAGGGCATTCTGGCCACACGGGCGGACGACCTGACCGGCATTCTCAACGGGATTGATGTCACCGCCTTCGATCCTGCGTCGGATCCGTTTATTCCCTATCCGTATGACGCCTCGTCGCTTTCCCAAAAGCAGAAAAACAAGAAGGCTCTGATTGCCGAGCTTGGCTTGAATCTTTCTCCGGAAGCCCCTCTCATCGGCATGGTGACGCGGCTGACGAGGCAGAAGGGGATTGACCTGGTCCTGCGCGTCTTCGAAGAGATTATCGCGGCGGGGGCCGGTTTTGCGCTGATCGGGACGGGCGATCACGCCTATGAGCATTTCTTCCGCGGGGCCGCGCACCGGACGGGCGGCAGGGCCGTCGGCGTGACCGAGTTCAATGATCCGCTGGCGCGCCGCATCTACGCGGGATGCGATTTTTTCCTGATGCCCTCTCAGTTTGAACCCTGCGGCCTTTCGCAGATGATTGCGCTGCGCTACGGGACGCTGCCGATTGTCCGGGCGACGGGCGGCCTCCGGGACACGGTCTTTCCCTACAACGAATATACAAACGAAGGAAACGGCTTCGCTTTTGAAAACTACAACGCGCACGACATGCTTCATACGATCCGTTACGCACTGGGCGTCTATGAAAACAAGGAGCGGCTGGCCTCGCTTTGCGTGCGGGCGATGAGTCAGGATCTGAGTTTTCAAAAAAGCGCGCTTGCCTACGCGAAAGTATATGTGGATGCGGCCGGAAAATGAGACGCGGATTTTCCATTGACAGGCGCCGGGACGTACAATAAAACGGTTTCCCATTCCGGAGGGAGCGGACTCTGCTTCCGATCCCAAGAGTAAAGGCGAACAGGTGAAAAATAGGATTGAGCAAATAAGGGGAATCATTGAGGGAAAGCTGAAACGGTACTACGGCCGCGCGCTCGAGAACGCCTCGGACGAGGAAATGTTTCAGGTGACGGCGATGAGCATCCGCGACATCATGCTGGAGCGGGGGGTCCTGGCCAACGAAACGGTTGAAAAAAAGGGGCACAAAAGACTCTGCTACCTTTCGGCGGAGTTTTTGATGGGAAGAGCCCTGGTGAACAATCTCATCAATCTCGGTCTGCTTGCGGAGTACCGGGCTGTCATGGCCGACATCGGCTACCCTTTTGAAAAGCTCGAAGAGCAGGAAATGGAAGCGGCGCTGGGAAACGGAGGCCTGGGCCGGCTGGCGGCCTGTTTTCTGGATTCTCTTTCCACGCTGAATCTGCCGGTGACGGGCTACGGCATCCGCTATGAATACGGAATGTTCCGCCAGCACATCGTGGATGGGCAGCAGACGGAAGTTCCGGACGACTGGACGGCAAAGGGCGACATCTGGGAAGTCGAACGCCGCGAGGAACAGGTGGAGGTTCGCTTTGACGGCACGGTGGAGGAGGTGTGGACGGAGGGCGGGATGACCTGCGAGCACAGGGATTACCAGACCGTACTCGCGGTGCCCCACGACATGCCGGTCATCGGCTTCGACAGCCACACACCTGCGACGCTCCGGCTCTGGCGGGCGGAATGTCCGTCCGGCTTTGACCTTCACTCCTTCAACAAGGGTGATTTTGTCTGCATGCTGCGTCAGAAAGAGCTGGCCGAGTCGATTTCCAAGGTACTGTATCCTCAGGATAATCACATGACCGGGCGCATGCTCCGCCTGCGGCAGTATTATTTTCTGGCTTCCGCCACGATGCAGTGCATCGTCCGCGAACACAAGAAGCGATTCGGCGACGTGCGCACGCTGCCCGAAAAAGTCGTCCTGCAGATCAACGACCTGCATCCGGCGCTGGCGATTCCGGAACTGATCCGCATCCTCATCGACGAAGAAGGCCTGGGATGGGACGATGCCTACGCCATGGCCGGCCGCGTGTTCAACTACACCAATCACACCGTCATGCAGGAGGCTCTGGCGGCCTGGCCTGAACATGTGCTCCGGTCGATGCTGCCGCGCGTTTACGCAATCGTCGCCGAAATTTCCGAACGATTCAACGGGCGCCTCTGGCAGACGTTTTCTCAGGATCGCGATAAAATCGATCAGTTGACCATTATGGCCTACGATGAAGTCCGCATGGCCAATCTCTGCGTGGCGGTATGCCATAGGGTCAACGGCGTTTCGCAGCTTCACGGCCGGATTCTGAAGACGCGGACCTTCCGGGATTTTTATGTCATGTTCCCGGCGAAATTCACGGCCATCACCAACGGCATCACCCAGCGGCGCTGGCTGGCCGCGGCGAATCCCGACCTGTGTAAGCTGATCGCCGACCATATCGGCGATAAATTTCTCCGGGACTACAACGAACTGGAGCGGCTCAAGCCGCTGGCGGATAAACCGCGGTTTTTGGCTGATTTCGCGGAGGTCAAGCGCCGCAACAAACTGCGTCTGGCCGAACAGGTGGCCAAACAGCAGGGCATTGTCCTGGATCCCGACTCGGTTTTTGACGTGCAGGCTAAAAGGCTTCACGAATACAAACGCCAGCTTTTGAAAGTGCTGCACATTCTGTTTTTGTACAATGGTTTTACCGGCGATGCGGGCTTTGCTCTGCCCCGGCCGGTGACGTTTCTGTTTGCCGCCAAGGCCTCGCCGGCCTACTGGCGGGCCAAGAGCATCATCCGGCTCATCAATGCCGTGGCCGCCCTCGTGGAGTCGCATCCCCGGACCCGGGATGCTATCCGCGTCGCTTTCCTGGAAAATTACAACGTCTCCCTGGCCGAACGCCTGATTCCCGCGGCGGACATCAGCGAACAGATCTCCACGGCGGGGTATGAAGCTTCCGGAACGGGCAATATGAAGTTCATGCTCAACGGCGCGGTGACGCTCGGAACCATGGACGGCGCGAATGTGGAGATCTTCGAAAGGGTGGGGCAGGACAACATTTTTATCTTTGGCGCGGGCGCCGCGGAGATCGACCGGATGGAAACCGAAAATAGCTATCGTCCGAAAGATCTCTTTGACCGGAACGAGGAACTCCGGGGGGCCGTTTCCCGGCTGGTGGACGGAACGCTGCCCGGCGCCGCAGCCGACCAGTTTCAGGACCTTTATCATTCTCTGCTGTTTGGCGATTACGATCGGGCCGACCGTTACTTTCTGCTCTATGATTTTGACGCCTACCGCGCCGCGTTTGAAAATGTGCTTGCCGCCTACACGGATGAACCGGCCTGGACAAAGAAGGGCGTGCTCAACACGGCCGGCGCGGGATTCTTCAGCGCGGACCGGACCATCGAAGAGTACAATCGTCAGATCTGGGGTCTCCGGCCCGTCTGATTTGCAAGACAGGACGCCAGCGATGCTGATCAACTACAAAAAAGAAATGATGCACGACTCGACGATGCCGGAATATCGCGATCCGGCAGGGGCCGTCGTTGCCGGCGCGCCGGTGGTCCTGCGCTTCCGGATAAAACTGGAAAACGTGGAAAGCGTCTATCTGTGTCTGATCGGGGACGGTTTTCACGAGGATCATCTGATGCGGCGCGAGGGCGATGCCTGGCAGACGGAAATCACCGCGCCTTCGATTCCCGATGTGTACTGGTATTATTTCATGGTCCGCGTGGGAGGAAGACTCAGTTATTACGGCGCGGCGGCAGGAAGAACCTGCGGAATCGGCGCCGTTTACAGCGCGCCGCCGCCCGCATACCAGCTAACCGTTTACGATAAGGGGTTTGAGGTTCCCCGGTGGTTTCAGAAAAGCGTAATGTATCAGATTTTCCCCGACCGTTTCCGGCCCGGCCGCGATTCGACGGCCCGGCAGGGGATCGCGTATCACCTTGCCAAAGGCCGCCGCGCCTATCTGCACGACTCATGGGACGAAGAGCCGCTCTTCACCCCGCTGCCGGGGGAAACGGCCTACAATCCCTGTGACTATTTCGGGGGCACCCTCAAAGGCATCGAGGCGTCTCTGGATTATCTGAAAAGCCTGGGCGTGAACGTATTGTATTTGAATCCGATTTTCGAGGCGGCCTCCAACCACCGGTACAATACCGCCGACTACTTCCGCGTCGATCCGGTGCTGGGCACGGAGGAGGATTTTCGGTCCCTGTGCCGTGCGGCCGAGGGAAGGGGGATGCACATTCTTCTGGACGGCGTGTTTTCCCATACCGGCTCCGACAGCATTTATTTTAACCGGGAAAAAGCCTATGACACGCCGGGCGCCGCCAACAGTCCGGATTCTCCCTACTACACCTGGTACACGTTTGAGCGGTATCCCGATCAGTACCGCTGCTGGTGGGGGTTTACGTCATTGCCCGAAATCAACAAGCAGGATCCGGGCTGGCAGCGATATGTCATCACCGGCGCCGACAGCGTCGTGAAGCACTGGCTTCGGGCGGGTGCGGCAGGCTACCGCATCGATGTGGCCGACGAGCTGCCCGACGACGTGCTGAAAAAAATCTACGAAGCCGCGAAACAGACGAAATCGGAGGCGGTGATGATCGGCGAGGTCTGGGAAGACGCGACCACAAAGCACAGCTACGGCGTAAAAAGACGCTACGCGCTCGGAGGGATCCTGGATTCGGTCACGAATTATCCGCTGCGCAGCGCCATGATCGCTTTTCTGAAAGGCCAGTCCGACGCCTTTGACCTGAAGCATTTTCTGGTGGATCAGGCGGCCAATTATCCCGCGCCCCTGTACTACGCCCTGACCAATCTTCTTTCCTCCCACGATGTGGAGCGCGTGCGCACCGCGCTCAGCGCGCGCATCGATCCGCATCAGTTGACCCGAGAGCAGCAGGCTTCTTTTGTTGTCAGCGACAGCCAGAATAAAAAAGGCGCCAGGCGCCAGCGCCTGGCCGCGGTGCTGCAGTTCTGCCTCCCCGGTGTTCCCTGCGTCTATTACGGCGATGAGAAAGGCATGACCGGTTTTCTCGATCCCTTCAACCGTGCGCCTTTCACTGAAAAAGCGCCGTACGACCTCACGGACGAATACCGAAGGCTGGCCGGGCTGCGCGCCTCGGCGGACACGCTGCAAACGGGCCATGTCGTGTATTTCGCCCCTGATGCCGACTGTCTCGGCGTTTTGCGCTACATTATCGGGGGAAAGGACGCTCTGGGTCGGCCGGCCGGGGACGGCGTCTATTTCATGGCGGTCAACCGTTCCGATGCGCACCGGCTGGTGGTCTTCGATTTTGCGGGAAAGCATTCGCTCTTTGCCGAAGCGGATCAGCAAAGCCTGCTCCCGCTGTTCAACGGGACGTTCACCTGCCTCTTGACCCAAAAGTCCTTTACGTTCATCGACGCGCTTCTGGAAATGTCACTGGATCCCCTCGGGGCCGTGTGGCTGAAGGTCGCCTGAAGAGCGCGGGGAGCCCGGAAGGGGACAATCCCAGAAAAGGAAATGCAAAATGACGTACCAGGAAACTTATTTGCGCTGGAGAGCATGCGTTACGGAACCGGATCTGCTCGCCGAACTGGAGTCTATTCGGGACGATGACGCGCAGATTCAGGACCGTTTCCTGAGGGACCTGCCCTTTGGGACAGCGGGACTGCGCGGTGTGATCGGTGCGGGTATTGCCCGAATGAACCGCTATGTCGTCGGCCGGGCGACGCAGGGACTGGCGGATTATCTGACCGGTGTCGCCGGCGCCGGGGCGTCCGCAGTGATTGCGTACGATTCCCGAAGATTTTCTTTTGAATTTGCAAGAGAAACGGCCTGTGTGCTCGCGGCCAACGGCATCAGGGTGTATCTGTTCAAACAGTTGACGAGCGTTCCGGAGCTGTCCTTTGCCGTGCGCCACCTGAAAGCGAGCGGCGGCGTCGTGATCACGGCAAGCCATAATCCCGGACAGTACAACGGCTACAAGGTTTATGCCGCCTATGGGGGACAGCTGGGTCCGCAGGAGAGCCTCGCCGTGATGGCCCGCATCCAAAAGCTGGACCCTTTTTTGGACGTGAAAAGGATCGGCTATGAGGAAGGGACCGCAAAAGGACAGATTCTCGAGATCGGCGAAGAGATCGACCGGATGTATTACGATCGCATGATCCGGTTGTGCGGGGCCGAGAGTGCGGGCGACCTGAAAGTGGTTTATACGCCGCTGCACGGATCAGGGCTGCGCACGGTGGAAAATGTATTTCCCCTGGCGGGGATCCGCAACTGGTATGTCGTTCCCGAGCAGCGAATGCCGGACGGTTCGTTCCCGACGGTTGCGTCTCCCAATCCCGAAGACCCGAAAGCGATGGAGATGGCCATTGCCCTGGCTGGAAAGATGGAGGCGGACCTGGCCATCGGCACGGATCCGGACGCTGACCGGATGGGGGCCGCCGTTCGCCGGCCGGACGGCACTTACACGATGCTGACGGGCAACCAGATCGGCTGCCTGCTGATTCATTATCTCCTCGAAAAGCGCCGACAGTCTGGAGAACTTCGAGCCTCCGACTACATCGTCAAATCGTTTGTCTCCACCCGCATGGCGGACGCGATCGCCGCTCATTACGGAATTCACTGCCACACCGTGCTGACGGGATTTCGCTTTATCTCCGAACTCATTGTGCAAAAGGAGCCCACGGGCGCGGAGTTTATTTTCGGGTTTGAAGAAAGCTTCGGGTTTCTGGCCGGCACCTTTGCGCTGGACAAGGACGGGGCGCTTGCCGCGCTCCTCTTGTGCAAGGCGGCCCAGTTCTTCCGGGCCAGCGGCCAGAGTCTGACCGACGCGCTGGAGGCCCTGTACCGGGAGCACGGCTATTACCTGGAAAGCGTCAAGAATATTGCTTTTGAAGGTCTGGACGGCATGGAGAAGATGAAGGGCATCATGGAGCGGTTGAGGGCCAGGCCCATTGACGCGATCGGCGGCCTGCCCGTCCGGTTCACGGAGGACTACCGTTCGCGTACCCGCACCGGTCAGGACGGCATCGTGTCGGCGCTGGAGCTGCCGTCCACGGACGCGATCCGGCTGTTGCTGGATTCAGGCGCGTGGCTCTGCATCCGTCCGTCCGGGACGGAGCCGAAGATCAAGATCTACTACGCGGTTTCCGCTTCTTCCCGGGAAGCGGCGGAAGGCCTGTTAAAGCGTATTTCCACTGGTTTTGAGCAGATGATCTAACCC
>JAAZOZ010000271.1 GCA_012797505.1 Smithella sp.
CGAAATTTTCCTAATGACGCGGCGGATGCGCTCCTTGCCGATTTCGGCAATGGTTGAATAACCGGCTTTGTAAGCTTCCGTGTTTTCATCGCATTTTTCCGGCAACTGCACGCAGATAAATTTCCGGTTGCCTCCGTCTTCACGGTTGAGTTCCAAAACGGCATGAGCGGTTGTGCAGGAGCCGGCGAAGAAATCGAGGATAATATCCTGATTATCCTTGGATGTGGATTGATCAACAAAGTTTTTTATAAGTGTGTATGGCTTTGGAAATGCGAATATTTCAGCATGAAAAAGCGACCTCATTTCTTTCGTACCATCCGCTGTATGCGTATCTTCAATAATTGAACGAAATGAAATTTGTTCAGATTTCATTTCGCCTCGGAATTTCTTCTCTCTGGGTCTTCCGTTGCTTTTTGATGGGAAAAGAATTCGTCCATCAATTATTAGCTCTTTCATCTTGGATTGCGAGTACCGCCAACCAGTCGCGGCATTAGGCGGAAATAATTTACCCGTGCTGGGATCAACGATATCGTAATGCAAGTTCGGACGCTGATCTTTAGTTGCTAGCCCCAATATGCTGCGGCTCATCCACACGCCTCTGGCGTCACCATCTGGATTGGAAAATTTTGATTCATCTCTACCAGCTCCACGTAAAGAAAATTCATAAATTTTTGAATAGGATAAAAGGTATTCATGATCAGTTGATACATTATTTATTGAACGGGTGTCGCTAAATTTTCTAGCTTTCCAGACAAACTGAGCCACAAAATTCTCTTCCCCAAACACCTCATTCATTAAAAGCCTAAGGTTGTGGACTTCGTTGTCGTCGATGGAAACGAAGATCACGCCGTCATCGCGCAGGAGATTGCGCGCCAGAAAGAGCCTCGGATACATCATGGAAAGCCAGTTGGAATGATAATGCCCGCCGTCTTTGCTGTTTTTCCGGAAAAGACCTTCGCGGGTCATCAGTCCCGTTTCGTCCTTGTCGCCGATCCGGCTTAAGTAGTCTTCGCGCGATTCCGAAAACCGGTCCGGATAGATGAAATGATCATTGCCCGTGTTGTAAGGGGGATCGATATAAATCATCTTGATCTTGCCGAAATAGCTTTTCTGCAACGCTTTCAGAACTTCCAGATTTTCGCCTTCGATAAAAACATTGCCGCTTTGCTCGAAATAGACTGACTCTTCCGGGCAGGGCGAAAGCGTTGCGGTGGATGGGGCTTGCAATGCGCGAAACGCATCAGACTTTCCCGCCCAGTTGAGCACATAGCGTTCATTTTTAAATTCGATATTGTCGCCCAGTGCGGCCCGCAGTTTTTCCCAGTCTATCTTGTTTTCGGTAAATGCTTCGGGCAATATTGCTTTGAGCTGGTTTAATTTATCCCCGGCGATGTCCATCGATTTTCCATCCATAGATTCATCCTTATTTAAGAGGCATCGTGAGCAGTCTTTCGCTGCGCCAAATCCGAACGATTTTTACTTTGGTTCCATCAAGGCGGTAAACGATCCGGAAGGGAGGATCAATGATTTCCCTTAAGTTGGCAATACCGATTTCGGGAACCACTCGGCCGCTTTCCGGTAAATCGGCAAGCCTCTCCACCTGCGCGATGATTTCTCCGATCAATCGTTCACCCACGTCAGGAACCCGCTGATCCTTATACCAAGCGCGGATCGCTTCGAGATCGTCAAAAGCGGAAAGGGCAAATGTGATCGATCGTTTCTGCGGCATGATTATTTGCTCAATCCCAGCCGTTTCTTGACTTCGGCAAGACTGATTTCTTTTCCCTCTTCGATGTCCACCAGGCCTTTGACAACTCCCCGCAGAAAGGCCTGCTCTTCCATCCTTTCCTCGTAATCTTTGACGGACTCGACAACAGCAACGCCCCGGCCCCGGCTGGTCAGAAGAACCGGCCGGCGGGTTTTATCGGCCTGATTGACAATTCGGCCCGGATTGACTTTCAAATCGGTAATAGGGACAATATCTTCGGAGTATTTGATAACGGATTTCATGGAATCCTCCCGATCGGTTTTTTGACAGGTCGATTAATAGCACTTATTAACCGACCTGTCAAGAGAGTCTTGATGAATTTCGCCGCAATGGCAGGGAGCGACTCGTGGCCTTCAGGTTATCGCGAGCGTTCCCTGCTGAATTTTATCCGGAAGACTTCTTATCTTACTTGTGGTACATATCCAAAGCCAGGCAGGGCAAAACCGCTGAGCCGGACTTGCCCATCAGCGGCGATGAAAAGCACGGAGGCATGGCGGCGGCCGGATCTGGTTTCACAAAGAGATTCATCGGAGCATTCGGTTCAATTCGAATCATCACATCAGGATGATGGAAATCTGAAAAGTGAAAGGAGGAACACATCATGAAAAGAGGATGGAGAGGGATTGTTTTTCTGTTGATAGCGGCCGTATGCGCACCGTTGTTGTTTGCCGAAATTTCGTCCGCGGCGGGATCGGGAAGCGAGGAGAAAATTTTTCAAAGCGGCGCGATTCTGACGGCGGCCGAATCCAAGCGGCTGATCGGCAAGGCGGTGGCGCAGATGCCGGTCGTCAGGAACGCGCTGGCCAACGGCATGGTCATTATCATCAAGGGAACGACCAATGCCTATGTGGCGGAAGAGATCACCGGAAAGAAGGCCGACCACGCGGCCTTTGTGACGGGAAGAATTGAGCCGGAAAAGGGAACCAAAAACCTGCCCGAAGCCAAACCCGTCAACCACGTGATTCTGGAGAAAGGCAAGATCGTGGACATTTCCTTAGGCGAAGCGGCGAAGAAGCTGAAGGCGGGCGACGTGGTCATCAAGGGCGCGAATGCCCTGGACTATAAAAACAAGGTGGCGGCGGTCAATATTCTGCACCCGGAAGGGGGAACAACAGGGACCACCATGCCCTTTATCGTGGCGCGCAAGGTTCACC
>JAAZOZ010000272.1 GCA_012797505.1 Smithella sp.
ATTCTGGATAGATATTTTCTCATGATCTTACCTCATTATTGATTTTGACGCAGTTTCAAAACAACTCTTCTTGTTTTTTTTCCGTCCAATTCATCCACGATCACCCGATCCGCCAGGATGTCGGTTACTTTTCCGTTATGAAGCCCTATCCGCGTTCCGACAAAAAGAGGGTAAAACTTTTTGGCCGCGTCTTCGACAATGGCCATGCGGCGGATGTCATCTCCCATAATTCCCACGACATTGAAATTTTCCACTCCGGCCTTCTGCAGCGGGAAGATGGATGGGGTTGCAGCCGCTTTACCTTTTTTAGCCGCGACGATTTGCGCATCCACGAACGGCTTGAAAGGATCGGGTTTGCCTTGCGGCCGGTAGCTGTAAACGTTCGCCGGCATCTGGACGGCCGGGATTGCGGAGGATGCGGGGGCGGCCTGAACGGTTTTCGGTTGAACGGAGGGCGCCGTTTGAACCGCTTGCGGCTTCGCGGGCGGCCGGGGCGCGGCCGGCGCCTTTTCCTGATCCCCGCAAGCGCCCAACATCGTCGCCAGGAAGAGCCATACACCGAACCAAACGATCGCTTGTTTCTTATTTTTTCTTTTCATTGGCCTGCTCTTTTTTATCCACAAACATATAGGTTTTCACGATGCAGGATGCGGTTATCGAATATTTTTTTCCCTTGCCCTCTTTTCGGTCTCCCATGGAAACATCGGAAATATTGACGATCCGGGGCAGCCTGGCCAGTTTGTCAAAAAAGAAAACAATGTTCTGGTATCCGCCCGTCACGGTCACCTTCATCGGAATTTCCTCGTAGAAAGGCTCCGATGCCGGCGCTTTGGCCGGCGGCGCTTTTTTCGCATCGCCCGGCGGCTTGCCGGCCGCTTTCTCAGCCTCGGCCTTCTTTTCCTGCTCCTCCTGCCGCTTGTCGGAGGGCTTCAGTTTGCCCGAGAGTTTTTCGGCCTTTTCCAGGGTTTGCGGCACGGAGGGGAGCGGTTCAAACAGGACGAATTCCACGCCCGCTTCCCGGCCCGCCGTGGCAACGGAATAGAAGAGGCCGGGAATTTCCTTCCGGGAAGGAAGCTTCTGCAGGGCGGCCTGATAATTTTCTTTCAGCGTCGCAACCTGCGCTTTGACCTTGTTCATCTGGCGCGCAATGTTTTCTTTCTGCTGAATCTGCGTCTGAAGCTCCTCCAACTCCTTGCTCATCTGCGATCTTTTGGTCAGTGTGTCGGACAAAAAATAGAAGTAGTACAGGTAGCCGATCAGAAAAATGACCACGACGACGATCAGGGCCTTGACCTGCGGAGATAATTTCTTCAGTTCGTCTAAGTTGAATTCCATCGCCATAGCTTAAAACCCCTTTTTCAACTTGCAGGAAAAAATGAACTGCTGCAGGGTCGTTTCGGCAATCTCCACTTTTTTGGACGAAACCAGATCCACCGACTGGATCGCGGGGAAATTTTCAATCGTTTTCATGAAACCGGCAACCGCGATGTTGTCGCGACCGACGCCTTCCAGAGTCAGGCTTTCATCGCTTTGTCCGATCTTGGTCAGCCAGACGCTTTTTTGCGGAACCAGCATGGCCAGGTCGTCAAACATTTTGACCGGGTAAACGCGGTTTTCTTCCAGGGTGCCAATCACGCCGAGCTTCAGCTCGAATTCCGCAATTTGGCTCTTATACTTGTCCAGGTCGCCCACTTTGGCCTCCAGCGCCTTGAGCTTGTCCCTGGACTCGGTGAGCTTCGTTTCCAGACGGCCGACCTGAACGGTCATATAGACGTAAACGCCGGCCAGACAAAGGATAAAAAGAAGAAAGGCCCCGGCCATGACGGCGATCTGCCGGGCCAGATTCTCTTTCTTTTCTTTTTCATGGTAGGGGATAAGATTGATTTTAATCATTTGTCACCTATTTTCCTTAAACCCAACCCGATGGCCACAGCGCCGATAGTTTTGATGCCGTCCAGTTCTGCTTCGCCAATGTTCTTTTTGTTGTGCCCGATTTTGGCAAGCGGATTGATCAACTGCGTGCCGATGTTCAACCGCTGCGACAAAAGGTCGCTCAATCCGGCAATTCTCGAGGATCCGCCGGACAGAAAGACATGCTTGATTTCTTCTCCGCCGAACGTAGAGCGGAAATAATCGACGGACCTTTCGATCTCCGAGCAGATGGGCTCGGCTGCGTCCAGAATGGCGTTTTCGAGGCCCGGAATTTCCTGTGCGCCGGCCGTCCCTTCCACCTTCATGCGCTCCGCTTCCTCCGCCGTCACCTGAAACCTTTCCTGCAGCGCCTCGGTGACGGCGTTTCCGGCCATCGTAAAATCTCTCGTGAAGACGGACATACCGCCCCTGATCACGTTGATATTCGTCAGGCTCGCGCCGATGTTGACGATGACGACAATCTCATTTTCTTCAAAGTCATAGTTCGCCTCGTACATGGTTTCCAGCGCGAAGGAATCCACATCCATGATCATGACCTGCAGGCCTGCCGCGGCAAATGCATCCAGGTAGCCGTTGACATCCGTCTTTTTGGCGGCCACAATGATCACTTCCATCTGATTGGGATTGAATTCATTGTCTCCCAGAATCTGGAAGTCATAATTCACGTCATCCATGTTGTCGAAGGGAAGATATTTGCCGGCTTCATCGTGGATCAACTCGCGCAGCTCCGCTTCCTCCATCTGGGCCAGCGTCACTTTTTTGATGATGACGGAATTGCCGGACAGGGAAGTGACAATGCCTTTTCCCTTGCAGCCGGAATTCCGGAACAGCTCCTTGATCACGCCGGCCAGCGCGTCGGGATCATGCAAAACGCCTTCCACAATGACCCCGGGCGGCACGGGAATCTGAAGAAACCGGTTAAGGGTCATGCCCTGAGAGGTGCTGACAATCTCGGCAAGCTTCATGGAGGTCGAGCCGATATCCAGGCCGACAAGGCTTTTGGTTTGCGAAAACAGGTTTTTAAAATCCATTCCAGCACCGTTATGTTGTGTGACGGCTTGGGATTACTGAGTCCACCGGTAAACCACATCTCCGGGTTTGACCATGCCCAGTTCGTTGCGCGCGATCGATTCGATATAGGCCGGATCGCTTCGCAGCAAAAGAATTTTTCCCGCCAGTTCTTTATTTTGTGCAATCAGCGCATTGTTTTCCGCTTTCAGTTGAGACAGTCTTTTGGCGATGAAATAGTTATCGACAACTCCCCGATTGCCGAAGGCGATCAAAAGCATCATGAAAAAAACAAAGGCGACTAAATATCTCCCGATTTTCATGGATCAACACTCCCGGTTCAATATCCGTATTCCAATGCCTTTCCCTGTGGCTTAAAAAAACTACAATCAGCATAAAAAGTCAAGCAAAGATATTTCATAAGCATTAAATTTATTGCTCTATTTATCCTTCCGTCGGATCATGGAAAAGGAATGGAGGGCAGATTCTGCTGCGGCTCTCCCAGCAGAAATTTTCCGGCTTCGATCCAGCCCTTCAGAAGTTCGGCAATCTGATGGGCCTTGTAGTAACTGGACAGAGGCGCGGCAATGACTTTTTTATCGTTGATGATCACGGTTCCGCTGCGCAGGTCCCGATAGTTGACTTCCGCCACGGGCCTGGGATTGCCCTTGGGATAATCCATGCTGTAGTCATACACCTGGGCATAAATATCCTCATCTTTCACCGCGGTATAGCGCGCCATTTCTTCATCGAGGATGGGAATGGGAATGCCGATGCCGACAAACAAAGAAACGCCGTAACCCAGAATGCTGGCGCCGGTCAGCCACTCGGGACTCATCTCCTTCAGGTTGCCGATCACCGCCAGGGTGCCCGCGCCTTCCTTCGGCACGCCGTTGGCGGACCTGGCCGCATGGGGGTTGTGCTGCGTTCCCGGCCAGGCGACAAATCCCTGCGCACCGCCCAGGAAAATCCGCGTGCCGATGCCGATGGTCCGGTAATAGGGATCGTTGAACAAAGGGCTGAGCTGGCCGGATGTCGAATAGGAAACGTTGGCCATGCGCGGACGCAGCATGCCCATGTACGTGTAAATCGTCGTGTCGGAAAGATTCACGGCGCAATTATAGTTCTGATAGGCGTTGCGCGGATTGAACAGAAAGGCGTCGCGCAAATCGTTGATGGTGATGTTTTTTTCAAATTTGCGCGACGGATAGCAATCCGTCCCGTACCCCTCGGCCCGCAATTTGACGACGTTGCCTGCCGTCAGATCTTCAATCACGTGGCCGCCGCCGTAGTTGAACTCGCCGGGATAAACGCTGTTGAGCGGATCCCCCTCGACGACTTCCGTCGCGCCGATATAGCAATCGACCGCCGCAACGCCGCCGTAAGCCGGCACGTCGTTGAGCCAGACGCGGGAGGCCCGGATGCGCGGAGCGGTGTGCCCGAAATTCAGAAAGGCGCCGGAGGAGCACATCGCGCCGAAGGTTCCGGTGGTCACCACGTCCACGCGGCGCGCCGCCTCGACATCGCCGTGGCGTTCCACCACGTCAATCATTTCTTCGGCGGTGACAACAACGGCCCGTCCCTTTTTGATCTTCTCGTTGATTTCCTGAAAGGTTTTTTTAACTTTGAATTTTTTCATGCGCCCGTCTTGTTCATCTCGATTTTACCGCTTTCATACCACTGTTTGACGATAAATGCAAAATGCCGGCCGCTGCTCAGGTATGTCCAAAACCGCCTTCGCCTCTTGGCGTCTCATCCAGTTGGGGGGCTTCAACCCACTGCACCCGGCAAATTTTCTGGACGACCATTTGCGCCAGACGCGCGCCCCTTTTCACCACGAAGGGCGCATCTCCATGATTGATGACAATCAGGGCGATTTCGCCGCGGTAGTCCGCGTCGATGGTTCCCGGGGAATTCAAAAGCGTAAGGCCCTGATGAAGCGCCAGGCCGCTGCGCGGCCGTATCTGCGCCTCATAGCCTTCCGGCAGGGAAATGACGATGCCGGTCGGTATTTTTTTGCGCGCGCCGGGCAAAATCGTTTCCTCCGCGGCGACGGCCGCGAAGAGATCCATTCCCGCCGCCAGACGGGTCATGTATTCCGGCAGGGGAAGATCCTCGTTGCCGGCAATTTTCCGAATCTGAACGTTGATGGTTTCCATGAAAGAATAAGAATTGCATTCCGCGCCGGCGGACAACCGGCGCGGAATGACGTTTCGGAACCGATGGACCGCTATTTGACTTCCGCGCCCAGCGCTTCTTTGCGGCTGAGGCGAATCTTTCCCGACTTATCGACCTCCAGGACCTTGACCATCACTTCGTCACCCTCCTGCAGAACGTCCGTCACCTTGGCGATTCTTTCCTTGGCGATCTGTGAAATATGCAGCAGGCCTTCCGTGCCGGGCAGAATTTCGACAAACGCGCCGAAATCGACGATCTTTTTGACGGTGCCGCGGTAAATCTTTCCGACTTCCGCTTCTTCGGTGAGCCATTTGACCATCGCCACGGCGCGGGCCGCCGCTTCCGCGTCGGCGGACGCAATGGTCACGGTCCCGTCGTCTTCCACATCGATGGTGACGCCGGTTTCGCTGATGATCTGGCGAATATTCTTTCCACCGGAGCCGATCACCGTGCGGACCTGGTCTTCCTTCACTTTCACGGTGGTGATGCGCGGTGCATAAAGAGAAATATCCGAACGAGGCGCGGACAGCGTTTCACGGATTTTTCCGATGATGTGCAGGCGGCCTTCCCGGGCCTGCGCCAGCGCTTTGCGCAGGATGTCCTCCGTCAGACCGTCGATCTTGATGTCCATCTGCATGGCGGTAACGCCCTTTTCCGTGCCGCAAACCTTGAAATCCATATCGCCCGCGTGGTCTTCATCACCAAGAATATCGGAGAGGATGACCACATCTTCACCTTCCTTGAGCAGTCCCATGGCAATGCCGGCGACAATATCTTTGACGGGCACGCCGCCGTCCATCAGGCACAGAATACCGCCGCAGACGGTCGCCATCGAGGACGACCCGTTGGAAGAGAGAATCTCGGAAACAATCCGGATTGTGTAGGGAAACTGCTCCGGCGGCGGAAGCACGGGAATCAGCGCCTTGCGCGCCAGCGCGCCGTGGCCGATTTCTCTGCGGCCGGGAGACCGAAGCGATTTGGCTTCGCCCACGCTGTAGGGCGGAAAATTGTAATGCAGCAGGAAAGAACGAAGTTCTTCGCCGCTGACATAGTCCATGCGCTGTTCATCCGAGGAGGTTCCCAGCGTCAGCGCCGCCAGCGCCTGCGTTTCACCGCGGTTGAACAAAGCCGACCCGTGGGCGCGCGGGAGCACGCCGACTTCCGAATGGATGGGACGGATGTCGGTCGAAGACCGTCCGTCGATTCTCCTCTTCTCCTGAATGATCATGTCCCGCAAAATACGGGATTCCAGGTGTTCAATGATCGCCGCGACTTTTTTGCAGAGCGCCGCGTCATCGCCGCCGATTTTTTTAACCACGGCGCTCCGGACGTCGCCCAGCTTGCCGTACCGCTCCAGTTTCCGCGGCATCGAGTAGCCTTCTTGGAGGCCCGGCAGCGCCTCCTCGCGCACCCGGGCGATCAGTTCTTCATCCGGCGCGGCTTCTTCCACGCTGCGTTTGGCTTTGCCGACCGCCTGTCGCACCCGGTCCTGCAGATCGATCACCGGCCGAACGGCTTCCAGACCGAATTTGATGGCATCGACGATAATGTCTTCCGGCACTTCCCTGGCTTCGCCTTCCATCATTACCAGTTCGACGTCATAGGCGCGACCCGACCGGCTCGGCGTAACCTTGCGCCCCACCAGAAAAAGGTTCATTTCGCTTTCCTGCATTTTTTCCGGCGACGCGTTCGCGACCAGCTCGCCTCCAATCCGGCCGACCCGCACGCCGGCAATCGGCCCCTTGAAGGGGATGTCCGATATTTCGAGCGCGGCGGATGCGCCGATCATGGCCGCCACATCCGCGTCGTTTTCCTTGTCCACGGACAGCACGGTGGCCACCAGCTGGGTTTCCGAATAATACCCCTTGGGGAACAGGGGGCGAATCGCCCGGTCAATAATGCGCGATGTCAGGATTTCGCGCTCGTTGGGGCGCCCCTCCCTCTTGAAAAAGCCGCCGGGAATTTTGCCCGCGGCAAACGTCATTTCCTGATAATCCACCGTCAGCGGAAGAAAATCCACGCCCTCCCTGACGCTTTTCAACGATACCGCCGTCACCAGCACCACGGTGTCCCCGTAATACACCAGCGCGGAACCGTCCGCCTGCGCGGCCACGTAATTGGTCTTTAGTATAAAATTACGCCCCGCAAAATCCGTACTGAAATTGTCACTCATTCACTTTCCTCCGCCTTCCTTGGGTTTGTCGTCCGGAACAGGAAATTCAAGGGCGAAACGCAAAAGCCGATTGACACGGGGTTCAACTAAAACCATGGCCAATCGGTGATGCTTTTGCCTTCCGCCCTTGAATGGCTCGTGCTATTTCCTGAGACCCAGACGCTTGATTATATTTCTGTAGCGTTCCACATCATCTTCTTTGATATAATTCAGCAATCTTCTTCTCTGGCCGACCAGCTTCAACAGACCGCGCCGGGAATGGTGATCTTTCTGGTGCGTCTTGAAATGCTCGGTCAGATATTCGATCCTCGCGCTCAACAGGGCAATCTGTACTTCGGGCGAACCGGTATCCTTCTCGTGAAGCCGGTAGTCTTCGATTAATGCTTTCCTCTTTTCCAAAGTTAACACGTCAATTCCTCCCTATCAAAAGTATGTCCTTTTTTATGTTTGGCACTCATGGATGCAAACGGTTGAATACTCTGAGCATCCTGGCAATCCGGGTCTTCCCGTTTAATTTCGCGATATCGCCCGACGGCATCTGCATTTCGGCCAGCGCCACCAGCTCGCCTTCGGGAGTGATGAACTTTATCATATCTCCCGCCGCAAGAAAAGGAAGAACATTGCCCCGCATCATCTCCGCGTCCGGCTGAAATCCGGCCCGCAGCCGGCCGGCCGCAGGTTCGCTGACTTCAACGGCCGCGGCAAAAGGCAGCGCCTGCGCCATCGGCAGCATTTTCTCCAGCAGCGCCGGCCGGGCCGCCGCCGCATCCTCTTCCAGAGGCGCGGCCATGTCTTCGGTGAAACAACCGCTTTGAAGCCTGCGCAATCCGGATAAACACGCGCCGCAGCCCAGCGCGCGGCCGGCATCGGCGCAGACCGTCCGGATGTATGTGCCTTTCGAGCAGGAAATTTCAAAGGTCACGTGCGGATGGGCGATGCTCATTACGTCGAGAGCGAAGATTTCCACCTCGCGCGCCGCAACGTCCGGAAATTCTCCGGCCCGCGCATATTTGTACAGGGGCCTGCCTTTGTGCTTCAGCGCCGAAAAGGCCGGCGGAACCTGTTGAATCCTGCCCGTCAGGCTCTGAAGCGCCGTCCGGATCTCCTCCTCGGAGGGGACAAGGTCCGATCTTCCGGTTTCCCTCCCCTGGATGTCCTGTGTATCCGTCTCGACGCCCAGCAGCAGGGTCGCCCGGTACCGTTTGCGGTCCGCCGTCAGAAACGGCGCCAGTTTGGTCGCCTCCCCAACGCAGACCGGCAGAACACCGGTGGCCAGGGGATCCAACGTACCGGTATGCCCGGCCTTTTTCGCGCCCAGGATCTTTTTGACCCGGCTCACGACATCGTGGGACGTCAGCCCGGCCGGTTTGTCAATCACCACGATTCCGTTCATAAACGCTTATGTTTCTTTAACCGCTTGGAGCACCCGGGACTTGATCGTTTCCAGGTCGCCTTCGATCCGGCAGGCCGCCGCGTTGATGTGCCCTCCGCCTCCAAAGCGGCGGGCGATTTTTTCCACGTTGACCCGGCCCTTGGACCGCAGGCTCAGCTTGAACTGTTTGGCGCCTGTTTGCGTGTAGAGCATCGCGATGTTGATTCCCTTCACCGTGCGGGGAATATCGATGAAACCGTCCGTGTGCTCCATCGACGCGCCCGTTTGCCGCAAATGCTCTTCCGTCACGGTCATGGACGCAATCCCGAGATCCAGATCCATCTCCAGCGTTTCCAGAACGCGGGCCAAAAGCTGCAGTTTGGCCGGGGGATCGCTCTCGTAAATGTTTTCGGAAATCCACTGCGGATCGGCGCCGCCTTTCACCAGGTCGCCCGCCGCCCTGAGCGTCTCCTGGCGGGTGCTGGAATAGCGGAAACCGCCCGTGTCCGTCAAAATCGCCGCATAGAGGTTCGTGCAGATATCCCCGGTCATCACCGCGCGCATTTCGCGCATCAGCCGGTAGAGCAGCTCCCCCGTGGAGCTGGCCTTCGGGTCCAGCAGCCGAAGCGCGCAAAACCCGCCGTTGGAAACATGATGGTCGATATTGATCAGGGTTGGAATGCGGGCCACGTCCGCCGCAATTTCCCCCACGCGTTCCAGTTCCGAACAATCCAGAACAAAACCGACATCATACAGCTCCGGGCGGACCGGATCGTGAACGATGCGCTCCGCCCCCGGCAGAAAACGGTAGTGACCGGGCGTGGCGTCCTGGTTGCAGACGACCGCTTCCTTGCCCAGATCCGAAAGCAGGCGGCACAGGGCCAGCTCCGATCCCAGAGCGTCCCCGTCCAGCCGGACATGGGCCGTGATGAGAAACCGCTTTCCCGAGGCAACGGCGGCAATAATATCCTTAATCATGGGTTTCTTCCTGTTGGGCGATTTGCGCCAGCAGCCGTTCGATGCGGTTGCCGTAGCCGAAGGATTTATCGTGCACAAACAGAATCTCCGGCACAAAACGAAGCTGCAGGCGATGGCCCAGTTCCCGTCTGACAAATCCCCTGGCCCTGGTCAATCCCGCCATCATCTCTTCGTTTAATTCATCCTTGCCCATTTCGACAAAGTAAATCTTGGCGTTGCGCAGATCATCCGTCACCTTGACCGCCGTAATGGTCACGGCATGCAGACGGGGATCTTTCACAGACCGAAGCAGAATGTCGGACATTTCCGCCATGATCAATTCGCCGACGCGATCCGCCCTTTTAAAATTCATCGTACTTGCCTTTTACCCAGGAGGCCGCCTCTGTGAAATCGGAAACCGCCATCATTTCCACCTTTGTGTCGATCACATCCGCCACGTTCAACTCTTCGATAAAGCGCAGCAGGTGATCGACCTTGCCGCTGATGAAACGCGATTCATTGCCGGTCATCGCAAACCCGATCCGGGCAAACTGATGATCATCCAGTTGCCCCACCTGGGCAATGGAAACGTTAAATTCATTCTGGACGCGTTTGATTACTTTATTCAAAACGCTCCGTTTCGCCTTTAAAGAACCGGATGCCGGAATCCTCAGAACAATCCATCCGTAGCCGATAATCATCGCCGACCTTTGCTACAATTTTCTTTCCAGGGTCTCCGTGATATACGATTCGATCACATCCCCCACATGGATGTCGTTATAGCTTTCAATGCCGATGCCGCAATCGAAGCCGGCCAGCACCTCCCGGGCATCGTCCTTGAATCGCTTCAAGGAAAGGATTTTTCCGTCAAAAACCGCCACGCTGTCGCGAACCAGTTTGATGCCGGCCGTGCGGGTGATTTTGCCGTCCGTCACATGGCAGCCGGCAATGATGCCCACCTTGGGCACGCGGAAAAGTTCACGGACTTCGGCGCGGCCCTGGACCACTTCGCGGTATTCCGGCTCCAGAAGGCCCTCCATCGCCGCCTTCATGTCGGCAATCACATTGTAAATAATATCGTAGAGCTTGATTTCCACGCCTTCCTGCCCCGCCAGATCGCTCACGCGGCTGTCCGGACGAACATTGAAGCCGATCACAATGGCATTGGAGGCGGAAGCCAGCATAATATCCGTTTCGCTGATCGCGCCCGTTGAACTGTGAATCATCTTGATCTGTACGTCTTCGGTCGAAAGCTTCTTGAACGCGTCGGAGATTGCTTCGATGGAGCCCTGCACGTCCGCTTTCACAATGACATTGAGGTCTTTCACGCCCTCCTTGATCTTCTGATACAGCTGCTCCAGCGTAATCTTGGAGGAAGCGGAAAGCTCCTTTTCACGCGTCTTGCGAACCCAGTAATCGGCGATGTTCCGGGCTTTCTTTTCATCCTCCACGCTGATGAATTCCGCGCCGGTCTGGGGAACGCTGGAAAATCCGATGACTTCCACCGGCATGGCCGGTCCGGCCTCTTTTACGCGGCGCCCCTGATCGTTGATCATGGCCCGAACGCGGCCGGATTCCGTTTTGGAAACAAAGGCATCGCCCTCCCGGAGCGTTCCCTGCTGAATCAGCACCGTGGCCACCGGGCCGCGGCCGCGGTCCAGCTTGGCTTCAATAATGATGCCGCGCGCGGCCTGATCCGGATCGGCTTTGAGTTCCAGCACGTCCGCCTGCAGAAGAATCATCTCCAGAAGCTCCTCGATGCCGATTTTCTTTTTGGCCGAAACTTCGGTGAAAATCGTATCGCCGCCCCACTGTTCGGACAAAAGACCGTGTTCGGCCAGCGCCTGTTTGATCTGATCCGGATTGGCGCCCGGTTTGTCGATTTTATTGATGGCCACGATGATGGGCACGCCCGCCACCCGGGAGTGGTTGATGGCTTCCACCGTCTGGTCCATGACTCCGTCGTCCGCCGCCACCACCAGCACGACGATATCCGTCACCTGGGCGCCGCGCGCGCGCATGGCCGTAAAGGCTTCATGACCGGGGGTATCCAGAAAGACGATGTCGCGGTCATTGATATGGACGTGATAGGCGCCGATGGCCTGCGTAATGCCGCCCGCTTCGCCGTCGATCACATGGGTCTGACGGATGGCGTCCAAAAGCGACGTTTTGCCGTGATCCACATGGCCCATGATGGTGACAATCGGGGCCCGCGGTTTGAGATTTTCTCCGGACGCCTGCGGCTTCAGCATCGAATCTTCAAATTCCATCTCCGCCCGTTCCACCTGGAAGCTGAATTCGGAAGCCACGAGCGAGGCAATATCAAAATCGATCGACTGGTTGATGGTGGCCATGACGCCCATTCCCATCAGTTTGTTGATCACCTCGCCGGCCTTGACGCCCATCCTCTTGGCCAGTTCGCCGGTTGTAATCGTGTCTCCCACGCGAAGGCGCCTTTTGATGGCCTTGGGCACCGTAATTTCGGTTTTTTTCATCTTGACGGGCGCGGATTTCCTGTCTTCGCGCCATTTGCTGAACACAACCTCCCGGTCGTCGTCGACCCGCTTTAATTTCTTATCAATTTTCCGTTCAAGAATTTTGCGGCGCGGAACTTCTTTTTCATCGCCGATCAGGACTTCCACCGTCCCTTTGCCCTTTTTCTTGGGCTTCTCGAATTCTTTTTTGACGATTTTCTCCGGCGCCGGGGGCGCGAGCGCTTCGCCGGGCCTGGCGGGCGCCTTGGCCGGGATCTCTTTTTTCTCCTCCGCCCGAACGATTTTGTGGCGGGACATCATCGGCGGCCGGACCGGAAGAATCACCTGGGGCGCCTTGGGCTTCACCGGGGGCGCAGCCGGCGTCGGCTGCTCGGGCTTTGCTTCCACAGCCGGTTCTTTCTCCGGCAGAACCGGACTTTCGGGCACCGTCGGTTTGGCGGCCTCCGCCGGCGCCGGTTTCCGTTCCCCCTCGACGGCTGCGGCCGCAGGCTGCTCCTCGAGCTTTGCTTTTTTTGCTCCGGCGGCTTCCCGTTCGGCCTTTTCGGCTTCCGGTTTTTCTTCTTTTTCCTCCGGCGTTTCTTCAACCGGCGTCCGGACCGTACGGCGGCGGATTACCGTGGTTTTGATTCTTTCTTCCACAACCTGCCTGGGGGAGGTGGCCTGCAGGTCTTCCCTGATCCTTTCGATTTCATGATCTTCCAGGGTGCTGGCGTGGGACTTGACCGTAATGCCTAACCTTTCCAGATGGGCAATCAGATCCTTATTTTCCAGACCAAGTTCCTTGGCCAACTCGTGAACTCGCTTTTTCGACATTCCCGAAACTCCCTCAAATAGAATGGTGGGGCCCTGAAAAAAATTTATCCCTGTTGACGATCGCTTGTTTCCTCATCCAAAAGCCGAATGGCTTCGGCAATCCATTCCGTGGCGGTCTTTTCGCCGACGCCGGGAATCGCGGAAAGCGTTTCCGGCTCCATCGCCGCCAGCATGGCGGCGCTTTTAATGCCCTGGGCAAAAAGCTTTTCCGCCATGGCCGGTCCGATGCCGGGCACCCGGGTCAACGACGCATAGGCATCCTCGTCCTTTTCGGCGGCCATGGTTTCACTCTTGACGTCAATCTTCCATCCGGTCAGCTTGACGGCCAGGCGAACATTCTGGCCGTTTTTGCCGATGGCCAGCGACAACTGGTCGTCGGGAACGATCACCGTCATCGCGCGGTTTTCCTCATCGATCAGCACCCGGTTGACTTTGGCGGGAGACAGGGCGCTGGAGACGAACTTTGCCGCGTCGTCGGTGTAGGGAATGATATCGATCTTTTCGCCGCGCAGCTCCTGAACAACGCTTTGCACGCGCGTCCCGCGCATTCCCACGCACGCGCCCACCGGATCAATGTCCTTATCCTTGGCCCTCACGGCGATCTTGCCGCGCTTGCCCGGCTCGCGGGCCACGCTGACGATTTCAATGAGCCCTTCGGAAATCTCCGGCACTTCCACTTCGAACAGGGCTTTCAGAAAAGCGGGGTGCGTGCGCGACAGGATGATCTGCGCGCCCTTCGTATTTTTCTTGACCTCGAAAAGATACGAGCGGATGCGCTCTCCGCGCTTGTAGGTCTCGCGGTGAATCTGTTCCATGGGCGGCACCACGCCTTCGGCGCGCCCCAGATTGACGATAATATTGCCGCCTTCAAACCGCTGAACAAACCCGTTGATCAATTCGCCCTTGCGGTCCTTGTATTCATCGTAAATATTGTCCCGTTCCGCATCCTTGACCCGCTGAATGATAATCTGCTTGGCCATCTGCACGGCGATGCGGCCGAAAGAACTGGTTTCTATTTTCATCCCCAGGGAGTCTCCCGGTTCCGCGCCTTCATCCAGGGTTCGCCGGGCTTCCTCATGAGCAATCTGCGTTTCGGGGTCAAGCACCTTGTCCACGACCGTCTTGAACTGGAAAACCTCTATTTCTCCGGCCTCGTCGTTATAATGGGCTTCAATATCCACATCCTGCCCCAGTTTTTTGCGCGCCGCCGTCAACATGGCCGCCTCCAGGGCTTCCGTGATAATCTGCTTGTCGATCCCCCTGTCCTTCCCCATCTGCTCGATCAGACGTTTAAGGTCTTGCAACATTGATCCAATCCTCCCTTATTTCTCTCGCGGCTGCGGTTCTGTTCAGCTTGTCGGCGTTTTTTTCACTCCGCAATGGCTGTATCCTCATCCACCAGATTGGCTTTGGCGATTTCGTCTTTCGGGATGCTGTAGCGCTTGTCCGCCATATCGATTCGAACAACCTTCCGGCCGTCTTCTTCCGTGTAATCGGCGAGCGTTCCCTGAAAATTCCTGATGCCTTCTATTTTACCATGAGTTCTGATTTTGACTTTGGCGCCCAGGAATTTCTCAAAATCCTGATCGCGCGAGATCGGACGATCCAGGCCCGGCGATGAAACTTCCAGCGTATAAGGCCCGCGGGACAGATCATGCACGTCCAGAATATCGCCCAGCTGGTTGCTGACATTGGTGCAGTCGTCCAGCGTGACGCCGCCTTCCTTGTCCAGGAAAAACCGGAAAACCCAGCGCGAATGCATTTTGACGCATTCCACGTGAATCAGCTCCATGCCTTCCGAAAGGACGACCGGCTCGGCCAATTGCCATATTTTCTCTTTTAATTCATCGTACATATCCGTCTTCCCTGAAAATAAAAAAGTGGGCGGGCGCCCACTTCTGCAAACAACTTTCAGTGATGGTTGAATGGCCTCTACCACACCCGAACAGCCAATGCAAGCACTATTTAACAGATGGTTTTC
>JAAZOZ010000028.1 GCA_012797505.1 Smithella sp.
ACAAAAATGGCGGTTATTCAAAGCTCTCCCCCCATCGCCGTATACTCCGGCACGATTTCATGGAGCTTTCTTTTGATGCCGGGGGCGTCGTGGCGGTCGGCGATTTGAACCAGGTCGTCAATCTGGCGGTAAAGATTCTCTCTGGCTTCGCGGGAGGTTTTTGCGCCCTGGAAATAACTTTCGGAGCGCAGCACCATGACTTTTTTGTGGCCGGTGGGCAGAATGTCTTCGCCCACGGTGATCAGTTCTTCGTAGAGTTTCTCGCCCGGGCGCAGGCCGGTGAAGACGATTTGGATGTCCACGTCCGGCTCCTTTCCCGAAAGACGGATCAGGTCGCGCGCCATATCGACAATTCTGACGGGCGTGCCCATCTTCAAGATGAAAATTTCTCCGCCCTCGCCCATCGCGCCTGCCTGCAGGATCATCTGCGATGCTTCGGGAATCGTCATGAAGAAGCGGTTGACCTCCGGATGCGTGACGGTCACGGGCCCGCCCTGCTCGATCTGGCGTCGGAAAAAGGGAATGACGGAACCGGATGAGCCCACCACGTTGCCGAAGCGCACGGCCATAAACCGGGTGGCGCCGCCCTGCAGGCACTGCATGATCAGCTCCGTCACGCGTTTGCTGGCGCCCATGACGTTGGTCGGGCGGACGGCCTTATCGGTGGATACCAGGACAAACCGCTCCACCGCGTGCCTGACGGCCATCTCCATGATTACGCGGCTCCCGATAATGTTGTTGTCCACGGCCTGCCAGGGATTGGTTTCCATCATGGGCACATGCTTGTAGGCGGCTGCGTGGAAAACGACTTCCGGCCGGTATTTTTCAAAAATCGCATTCATGAGAAGTTCGTCCTGCACCTGTCCCAGGATGGCCTCGCAGTCGCGAAAGCCCTTCTCGTTGATCATTTCCATCTGGATCATGAAGAGATTGGATTCGCTCGAATCAAGCAGGATCAGACGGCGGGGCTTATATTTGATCACCTGACGGCAAAGCTCGGATCCAATGGAACCGCCGCAGCCGGAAATCAGAACGGTTTTCCCTCCAAGATAGTGGCTGATGCCTTCAGCGTCGAGCTGTACGGGCGAGCGCCCGAGCAAATCTTCATAGCTGATGTCGCGCAACAGCTTCACGCTGACGCGGCCGTCAATCAAATCGCCGATGCCGGGCAGGATTTTGTAGGAGGTGTTGCTTCTGCGGCAGGCTTCCACGATCCGCCGGATTTCCTCGCCCCTGGCGGAGGGAATTGCAATCAGGATCTGTTCGATATCTTCATTGTCGATGATCGCGGACAGGTCCGCCATGCTTCCCAGGACACGAATACCGTGAATGGCGCGCCCCCGCTTGGTCGGATCGTCGTCGATGAAGCCGGCGACTTCATAATTGAGGGTGTAGTTTTCCAGAATTTCGCGCAGGATTTTTTCGCCGGCCTGACCCGCGCCGACAATCAGGACTCTGGTTTTGCGGATATGCGCCGGACTGTACGCATCGGTCATCGCGCTCGCGCGAGTCGCGTAAAATGAGCGGATGGCCATTCGGGCGCCGCCGGTCAGAAGGAAGGTAAATATTCCATCGGCAATGAAAACGCTGCGGGGGTAGCCCATGAACCTTGTGGCAATTACGAGGATCATGGTGATCAGCATGGTTGACAAAAGGCATGCTTTGGCCAGAAGCCAAAAGTCGCGAACGCTGGTGTAGCGCCACATGCCTCTGTAGAGGCCACCCACAAGGAAAACGGCCAGTTTCAGAGGAATGACCCAGAGGAGCAGGGTGGGAATTTGCGCCGCATAAAAGCTTTCTAAAGTAAATTCAAAGCGGATCAAGTAGGACAGATAAAGCGCGGCCGCAAAGAGACAGACGTCCGAAACGATCATCAGATAGAATTTTGGGTTTTTAAGCTGCGGATTCATGGATAGTATAATAGTGGAAAGTGAAAAGTGATGAGTGAAAAGTGAAAAATGTCATCCTGAGCTTGTCGAAGGATGGCCACCAATTGTTCCTGACATGGTTCGACAGGCTCACCATGACAAGTAGGCAGTCCCATGACAAATAAGATGGTTACCGTGACGCCTTTCACCCATGACCTCGTTCCCATTGCCCACTGCCTATTGCCTTCCTTTCCGCTCATAGCTTTTCACTCATCACTTTTAATTTTATACCACAGCCGGCCGACGAACTCCTTCAAAATAAGAGCGTC
>JAAZOZ010000273.1 GCA_012797505.1 Smithella sp.
AATCCCACGAAATTCTGCTATGTCCTTCTCAACTGGCCTGCCCAGGGCTGCACACCCGATGACGGCAGGCGTAGGGACGCATGCCGGTGCGGCGGCATGGCTGTCGCTTCATTGCTGATTAGCGACTCACGCCCTGCTGGATGGTTTATCAGGGAGTTAAGTTACTTAAGAGGCAGCAGCAGCAGCAGCAGCAGGTCCTTTATCCCGACACGTATGGCACCTTTTATGCTGTAGTATTCATAGTTGAAACACCAACATAGAAGTCTCTTCACATCAAAAATTTCCCTTGACCCGTGATATTACATTTAGTATCATCTTTGCCATGAGCGGCGCCGATAAACTGATTGCCAAGATGAGGAACAACCCCCGCGACTGGCAGATCGATACCCTGGTCAGCATTGCCGATAAGCACGGCATCGAAGTGAGAAGCCACGGTGGCAGTCATTACATTTTCTCTCACCCCAGGGTGTCTTTTCACCTATCAGTTCCGGCGCACAGACCCATTAAACCGGTTTATGTCAAACAATTTATCGATCTTGTTGACGCAGTGAAGGAGTTGGAAAAATGAGGATCAAAGAAATCAAGGCCGTCAAGGCGCCCTATCCCTTCGAATCCTACGCCCATGTCATCAGCCCTCTTTCCCCTGAAGAAGGCGGCGGTTTTCTTATTTCATTTCCCGATCTTCCCGGTTGTATGTCCGATGGGGAAACGATCGAAGAGGCGATTCAGAACGGCCGGGACGCCTTTCTGGGCTGGATTTCCGCACAAGCGGATATGGGCAGGGAAATTCCCAAGCCCGCGTATCGCGCCCCGGAAGCAGAACCGCCCATGTCCGGCAAGTTTGTCCAGCGAGTGCCGAAAACGCTTCATGCCAAACTGGCCGCACTCGCCAGACAGGAGGGTGTAAGCCTCAATACCCTGGTTCTAACCTTTATTGCCGAAGGCGTGGGGACGCGGGATGAAAAAAGCCGCCCGTAAGCATAACCCCTATCGAACCTTCGCCGAGTATGAGAACCAGGAACATGAAATCCCGGCACACGTTTTAAAAGCGATGAGAGATTTGAACATGAAAAGCAGTAAATTATCCGGCAGGGAACTCGAACGTCACGAGGCAAAACGGGACGTCTGGCGGGAAGTATTGGACGGCATAGACGAAATCAAGGCCGGAGGCGGCAAAAGGGTTGTCGTCGAACCGAAAACGGAAGTGGCCAGGGCGCGTATCAAGACCGGCCTTTCCCAAAGCCAGTTTGCCGCATTGATGGGCGTCTCGAAACAAACGCTGGAGCAGTGGGAACAGGGGCGGCGCGAACCGTCCCGGGCGGCAAAAACACTGATCAGAATCGCTGATTTACGGCCGGAAGTCTTGAAAGAAATTACCATTTGACCCAGGGAAGTCATCGTAACGGTGAAATCACGCATCCTCTCCCAACTCCATGAGATCGAAACCCGCGAAAATGTCCGGATCGTCTATGCCTGCGAATCCGGCAGCCGGGCCTGGGGTTTTCCCTCCGCCGACAGCGATTATGATGTCCGTTTTTTGTATGTCCGCCCTGTGGAATGGTATCTGTCCATCAACGTCAAACGAGACGTCATCGAGCGGCCTGTTCAAGATGGATTGGATATCAGCGGCTGGGATTTGAAAAAAGCTCTTTTGCTGTTTTGTAAATCCAACCCGCCGCTTTTGGAGTGGCTGGGCTCGCCCATCGTCTATCTGGAGAAATATTCAACAGCGGAAAGCATGCGCAAATTGCTGCCGGATTACTATTCCCCAACGACCTGCCTCTATCATTACCTCCACATGGCGCGGGGCAATTACCGGGAATACCTCAAGGGCGACGTGGTGTGGATCAAGAAATATTTCTACGTCCTGCGCCCCATCCTGGCAATGAACTGGATCGAGCGGGGATGGGGCGTCGTTCCCACGGATTTCAACATCCTGGTGAGCAAGCTGACCCTGGAACCGCCGGTCGCAACTGAGATCGACCGGCTCCTTGCGGCCAAGCGCGCCGGAGCGGAGCTGGATCGGGGACCGCGTATCGAGGCCCTGAGCTGTTTTATCGCGGCGGAACTGGACCGCTGGGAAAATAACGGTGTCATTCACCAGAAGCGTCCAAGCCAGAGCGGCAAACTGGATGAGCTTTTCCGGACAACGCTGGCAGAGGCATGGTTACAAGGCGCGGGAAAGGCAAAATTCTGACGGCGGGCATGAGGTAAAAAGGGTACGGGCGGGAGGCCGGCTGTCCCTCCATACCAGGAACCCTTTCGGGAACCCGCCGCAGGCACGCCGCAATTTCCTGCTGTCGCCCGTACGGGTGCAGTATAGCACGCGATATGCGAAATGGAAGGGGATTTTTCTCTTGACGAACGATAACTTTTCACGAATGTACACGCCGCCGGACCCTTCCCTTGATGACTACGACGCGTTGATCGATTACGCCCTGACCATCGACGGCTACCGGTACGCCGAAGAAATCTGGC
>JAAZOZ010000274.1 GCA_012797505.1 Smithella sp.
AAACTTCCCGACCTCATCAAACCTTCTGAAGTGCTGGGCCGGATCACCAGGAAAGCTTCCGCGGAAACAGGCATCCCGGAAGGGCTGCCCGTCTTTGCAGCCGGATCGGACAAGGGATGCGAAATCCTCGGTTCCGGGTGTCTGACGCCCGAAACAGGATGTCTGAGTTTCGGGACCATTGCCACGTTTGATGTGGCCACGCCCAAATATATTGAGCTGTATCCGATGATTCCGCCGTTTCCTGCGTCCGTGCCGGATGCTTATTATACGGAAGTCTCCATTTTTCGCGGTTTCTGGATGGTGAGCTGGTTCAAGGAAGAGTTCGGCCTTCAGGAATGCATGCTTGCCGAGAAGACGGCAGAGCCTCCGGAAAAGTTTTTTGATTCGTTGATTCAGCATGTGCCGGCCGGTTCCAAAGGGCTGATGCTTCAGCCTTACTGGACGCCGGGACGGGAGATTGATCCTTTCGCGAAGGGATCGATTATCGGCTTCGGCGACGTGCACAGCCGGGCCTATGTGTATCGGGCGCTGCTGGAAGGGCTGGTCTATGGATTAAGGGAAGGCGGAGAACTGACCCAGCGCAAAACCAAAGTCCCCGTAACCAGGCTCAAGGTGTCGGGAGGCGGTTCGCAAAGCGACGCGGCGATGCAGATTACGGCGGACATTTTCGGCATGGCGGCGGAACGACCGCATACATTTGAGACCTCCGCCCTGGGCGCGGCCATCGATGCCGCGGTCGGCCTTAAACTTTATCCTGATTTCCCGGCCGCGGTCAAAGCCATGACCCGCACGGGAAGAGTGTTTGAGCCGATTCTGAAAAATCACCAAATCTACGACCAACTATACAAGAGAGTTTACCTCAAAATGTATGAACGGCTGCAACCGCTGTATAAAGAGATCCGCGACATTACCGGTTATCCCGCGACGTTGTAGAATTGTTATATCTGTAAACCTCAATCAATAAGTTACAGGGACCGCCTTTAAAGATTTTGCGCGGACGTTTGCAACGCGGCGGCGCCAACGAGCTCCCAAGTGGTTTTCCATACGTAAGCGAAAACTCATTGAAACAAATGGTATTTTTCAGTTTTTACACTTCATGCCGTCTTCTTGACAGGAATCCGTTTTTCAAGTCTTCATAAGCAAAAGAGCATGGCAACTTGGCAGAGAATGGTTAATATTTTTTTAAATTTCTCTTTAAACCAAAAAAGGCTTGTGTTAATAAAAAGAAAGTCATTATAGTGTTTGTAACGTACTTGCATTTTATCCCCTTGCAAAAACGGAAAATCAAAATGTTTGAGAAGCTTAAGAGAAAAGGTTTTCAAGTTGTGGCGCTTCATCATGCGGAAGCAATACTGAAACATGATATGATTGATGCGGCAGTCGAACTGGAGAAAATTCTCCTGGAGCTTTCAATTCCCGCGGAAAAATTAATACGAGGCGGCGGTGGTGAAAGTTCAATGACCCAGCGGTTGAGACATGCGTTGTCGGAAGGCTACAATTGGAAAAAGCACAACTTTGAAATTAAAAAAATTGTTGACGGTCAGGAAACTGAATCGATAACTCACGAAATTGATCATGTAAAACGTTTTCCGACAGGTACATTTGCTTTGGAAATTGAATGGAACAACAAAGATCCTTTTTTTGACCGTGACCTAGAAAATTTTAAACGATTACATGCCGATGGAGTCATATCCATCGGCGGAATCATTACAAGAGGCGTTTCTTTACATGAATCTCTTCGAGAGGTTGCAGCGAAATTCGCCAGAAAATACGCTATCAATAATTTCAAGACATTAAGCCAATACTACACCCCGACTCATCGTCAGCAAACGATGATCGAAAACAGAACAAAGGTAAAGGGAGCTTTTGAAGAGGGCTGGGCAGACGCCTTTGTCGCGGATAAGTTCGGTGAAGCAACAACACACTGGAGAAAGCTTGAAGAAAGAGTGAAGCGCGGAGTAGGCAATCCATGCCCTCTTCTGCTGATTGGAATTCCCAAACAGGTCATCATCCTATAGAAGGGAGTTGCGGAAATATGCCATCAAAGATTTACACGATTGTTCAGCCAAATCCGTCTAACGATTTGATCGCGAAGTTTAATAACCAATATTCCACAATCCTTGCCGATCCCCCCTGGCAATTTCAAAATCGAACAGGGAAAATGGCTCCAGAACACAGACGATTATTAAGATACCCCACGATGGAATTAAATGAAATCATCGAGCTTCCTGTTTCAAAGCTTGCAGCCGCTAAATCCCATCTATATCTGTGGGTACCCAATGCTTTGCTGCAAGAAGGCTTAAAGGTAATGAAAGCATGGGGATTCACTTACAAATCCAATTTAGTGTGGTTCAAAATCCGTAAGGATGGAGGGCCAGACGGACGTGGAGTGGGATTCTATTTCAGAAATGTGACGGAATTAGTTCTTTTCGGAGTCCGCGGCAGCATGAGAACACTGGCGCCGGGAAGAACGCAAGTCAATCTTTTTTCAACGCGTAAACGCGAACACTCGCGAAAGCCTGATGAAATCTATGATCTGATAGAATCCTGCTCACCAGGACCCTATTTAGAACTATTTGCCCGATTTCGTCGTACCGGCTGGGATCAGTGGGGCAACGAAGATGTCGAGGAAAATTCATATTACGGCGTCGCTAAACGAAACGGGCACCATGATCAACAACTCAGGTTATTGGAAACACCCCGCGGCTATGGCCGGAAACATTGATGTCGTAAACTCAACCGCGCCGTCGATGCCGCCTACGGTAAAACCAATTTTAAAACCGAAGCCGAACGCGTCGCGTTTCTGTTTGAACTCTACCAGAAATACACCAGCCTTTTCCCGCCGGAAAAACCCAAACGCCGAAGGCCTTGAACCCATG
>JAAZOZ010000275.1 GCA_012797505.1 Smithella sp.
AAAGAGAAATCATGCCTTTTTGGCGGAAAAGGAAGGCATAAAAAATAATTTTGAAGGAGAATAATATGGCTGAAGCTAACGAACAAGATTTTTATGACAAGGTGTTTCCTGTGCCGGACAGAGTCAGGGAGAAATCCTACATCAAGAGCCGGGCGGAGTATGAAAAGCTTTACAAGGAATCGATCACGGATCCCAATGCTTTCTGGGCCAAAATGGCAACCGAAAGATTGACCTGGTTCAAACCCTTTGACAAGAAAAAGGTATCGGATTGGTCGTTTGACGCGAAAAACGTTTATTCCAAATGGTTTGAAGGCGGCAAGCTCAACGTCAGCTATAACTGCCTCGACCGCCATCTGGCTACCAAGAAAAACAAGGCCGCGATCATTTTCGAAGGCAACGATCCCAACGACTGGAAAGTTTACACCTATTACGACATGTATCGCGAAGTCAACAAATTCGCGAATGTTCTGAAAAGTCTGGGCGTCAAAAAGGGCGACCGCGTCACCATCTTCCTGCCCATGATCGCGGAACTGTCCATTGTCATGCTGGCCTGTGCCCGCATCGGCGCCGTCCATGCCATCGTTTTCGGCGGCTTCTCGGCCGAAGCGTTAAGAGACCGCATCAACAATTCCGGCTCGAAAGTCGTTATTACCTGCGACGGCACCTACCGCGGCGCCAAAGCCGTTCCCCAGAAAGACACCTGCGACAAGGCCGTGGCTCAGTGTCCCGGCGTGAAAACCATGGTGGTTGTGAAACGCACCGGAACAGCCGTTAACATGCAGGAAGGCCGAGATATCTGGTACGAAGAACTGATGGCCAAAGCGGACCGTTACTGCAAGCCCGAAGAAATGGACGCGGAAGATCCGCTGTTCATCCTTTACACCTCCGGTTCGACCGGGCAGCCCAAGGGCGTCGTCCACACCCAGGCCGGCTACCTGTTGTATGCCTCCATGACCCAGCAGCTCGCTTTTGACGTGCGGGAAGAAGACACTTACTGGTGCACCGCCGACATCGGATGGGTCACCGGTCACAGCTACATTGTTTACGGCCCGCTGTGCAACGGTCACTCCAGCATCCTTTTCGAAGGCGTTCCCAATTATCCGGATTTCGGCCGGTTCTGGGCCGTCGTCGAGAAATACAATGTCAACAATTTCTATACCGCTCCTACAGCCATCCGCTCCATCGCCAAAGAAGGCGACAAGTGGGTCGATGCGCACGATATTTCCTCGCTGCGCGTTCTGGGTTCCGTCGGCGAGCCGCTCAACCCCGAAGCCTGGTGGTGGTACTACAATAAGATCGGCGCCGGCCATTGCACGATTTCCGACACCTGGTGGCAGACCGAAACCGGCGGACACATGATCCTTCCGCTGCCCGGCGCGATCGATATCAAACCGGCCAAAGCCATGGTGCCGTTCTTCGGCATCGTCCCGGTTTTGTTTGATGAAGAAGGAAAAGAAATCAAAGGGCCCGGCAAAGGCGCTCTGTGTATTAAAAACTCCTGGCCCGGCATGGCCCGCGGTCTGTGGGATGACAAAGACGGCCGGTTCGTCGAGAATTACTTCGTGCAGTTCCCCGGCACGTATTTCTCCGGCGACGGCGCGGAGCGCGATGCCGACGGCGATTACAAAATCACCGGCCGTGTCGATGACGTCATCAACGTTTCCGGTCACCGGCTGGGCACCGCGGAAGTCGAAGCGGCTCTCACTTCTCATCCGGATGTCGCGGAAGCGGCGGTCGTCGGATTCCCCCATGACATCAAAGGCCAGGGCATCTTCGCTTACGTCACGCTGAACAACAACGTGGCCAAGACGGATGAACTCAAAAAGACCCTGGTCGCCCATGTCCGCAAGGTCGTCGGTCCGATCGCGTCGCCCGACCAGATTCAGTGGGCGGACGGTCTTCCCAAGACCAGATCCGGCAAGATCATGCGCCGTGTTTTGAGAAACGTCGCCGCGAAGACCTTCGGCGATTTCGGAGATACGTCCACGCTGGCGGATCCGGCGGTGGTTGACGACCTGGTTGCCAACCGCAAGAAACTCGGCTAAAGACCCCTTGTGCGGAACGGCTGCCGCTGTTCCGCGCTAAAGTCCCTCCTTAAAAAGCCGTTCCCCGAAACCGGGGAACGGCTTTTTGCTCCTACACGAGGACTTCAACCTGCGTGAACCCTTTCTCATAAGAATAGTTCACCGTGTAGTCGAGTCCTCTGAGCGTCCGCTTCATCGGGATGTTGGTTGAATCGACGATGGATACAAACCGAAAAATCCCCTGCTGCCGGCCGATCGCAAATATCCTGGAGAGCATCTGTTTGCCGAGACCGTAATGCTGCCAGTCGTCGCGCACCACAATCGCGAAGTCCGTGAGATGCTCCTGCGGATCGTAGCCATACCGCGCCACGGCGATGACGGCGTCTTTTTCATCTTCCCGGATCACGGCGGCCAGCGCGAAGTTGTTTTGATAATCGAGATGCGTCAGGTGAAACAGCAACTCCTTCGGGAGTGTCTTGACGGGCCTCAAAAAACGCAGATAGATCGAATCGGATGAAAGTTTATTCAACAAATCAACGATCAGAGGTTCATCCGTCTGCAGAACGGGCCTGACCAGCACCGTTTTCCCATTTTTCAGAGCCATCCTGGTTTCGTATTGCGGAGGATAGCCCCGGCTCATGGTCGATGACATTTTCATTGCCCGGCCGGCGTCGGCCCCGGAGGCAGCCGCCTTTCTCATGACAGGTTCAGCGTCATTGATACCATGTTTTCGTCCTTGCCGTCGAAGTTGAAGGCGCAGCGGCGGAAGATGCGGATCATGGCGTAATTTTCCTGCAGCGTTTCCGCACGGATGGTTTTGTATCCTTCCTTTTTGGCAAGCTCAATGCACTGCTCCGAAAGGGTAATTCCCAGGGATTTGTTCTGCCAGGGATCGGAAATGATGATGGCGTATTCCGCTTCTCCCTCGCGGCGCTTGTTTTTGATCAGGCGCGCAATGCCGAGGAACTTGTGCTGATCCCCCGTCCTGGCTTCGGCGACGAGGGCGACTTCATCCTCCGGGTTTACGTTGCAGAAACGCTGCGCCCGCTCCGGTGTGGCCGAAAAGGGCGACAGGAAGCGAAGCCAGAGGGACTTCGGGGAGCAACTGTTGACAAAGTCCGTCCACAGGCCGATGTCTTTGGGATTGATCAACCGCAGCCGAACGGGCATATTGTCCACGGACAGCGTGTCTTTCGTCAGGTGGCGGGCGATGGAATCCGTCATGGCGCTCTGGCGCCGCACGCCGTAGGCGTACATCTGCCCCAGCACTTCCGCCGCCATCTCCGCGGTGGAATATACGGGAAAGCCGGCCTGCTCCATCTTGACCACGT
>JAAZOZ010000276.1 GCA_012797505.1 Smithella sp.
CTGAAGACCGAAGGCTGAAGGGAATAAAAGTGAAGTTTGCTTGACGCCGGGCGAAAAAGTGGTTTAAAAGAAACGGGCTGCTAAGACCAGGGAGGTTATTGATGCAGAAAAAATACGAAGCGCTAAGCGAGCAGGTCACTCTGACAAGAACCCTGATGGCGAGATCGGTGATCTACAAATACCTCAACCGGACGAACCTGATCTGCTATTCGGAGCTCTCCAGGCTTCTGGGCTGTGAAGCCTTTGTCAAGCATGAAAACCACAATCCGACCGGGTCTTTCAAGATTCGGGGCGCCCTGAACTTTTTCCATCACATGTCCCGCGAGGAGCTGGAAGCCGGTATTCTGGTGGCGACCCGGGGCAATCACGGCCTGGCGATGGCCTGGGCGGGCCAGTGGTTCCACGTGCCCTGCACGGTGGTCGTGCCGGAAGACAACAACCCGGAAATCAACCGCATCATCGAAAGCTACGGCGCGGAGCTCATCGTCCACGGAGAAGACTTCTACGACGCCCAGTCCTATTGCGAGGAACTGGTGGACAGCGCCGGATATTACTATGTTCAGCAGGGCAACGAGCCGGAAATTTTAAACGGCCTGGCCACCATGGGACTGGAGATTCTGGAGGACCTGCCGCAGGTTGATGTGATCATTTGTCCCATCGGCGGAGGCGCGGGGTGCGCGTCCCTGCTGAAAACCGTCCGCGCCGTCAATCCCGCCGTCGAAATCATCGGCGTGGAGCCCCAGAACGCGCCTTCCTTTTACGAGTCCTGGAAGAAGGGAGAGATCGTCACGCTGGATGACGCCCATACGGTGGCCGACGGCCTTGCCGCGCGAAGCGTTTTCCATCTGCCCTATGTCATCCTCAAAAACACCATCAGCGACGTGGTGCTGTTGACCGAGGATGAAATTCTGGAAGGAATCAAAATGGCGCTTACGGCCACTCACAACGTGGCCGAAGCCGCGGGCGCCGTTTCCCTGATGGCCGCTTACAAAATCAGGGACCGGCTGGCGGGCAAAAGGGTGGTCATGATCATGTCCGGCGGCAACCTGAAAATGGACAATCTGAGAAAAGCCATCGGCTGTTAATTTTTAAAGGAGTTTTTTTGGTTATGACTGAACCGTCAACCCCCGCCCCGAGCGATTTTATCCGGGACATCATCGACGAAGGCCTTCGCGCCGGCAAACACGAAGGGCGCGTGGCGACCCGCTTTCCGCCCGAACCCAACGGCTATATCCATATCGGGCATGCCAAATCGGTGTGCCTTAACTTCGGCATCGCGCTTCAGTATTCGGGAACCTGCAATTTGAGACTCGATGACACGGACCCGGCGGGCGAGTCCATGGAATACGTCGAATCCATTATCCACGATGTCCGCTGGCTGGGATTTGACTGGGGCGACCGTCTGTTTTACGCCTCCGACTATTTTGAAAAACTCTACGCGTTTGCCGTGGAGCTCATCAAAAAAGGCGACGCTTATGTGTGTGATCTCAACTCCGACGAGGTGCGCGAACTCCGAGGCACGTTTACCGAGCCGGGGAGGGAAAGCCCCTATCGCAACCGGTCGGTGGAGGAAAACCTGAGCCTGTTTGAGCGAATGCGGGCCGGCGAATTCCCGGACGGTTCGCACACGCTGCGCGCCAAAATCGACATGGCTTCGCCCAACATCGTCATGCGGGATCCGGTTTTATACCGGATCAAGCGCGAACCGCACTACCGGACGGGCGACCGGTGGGTGATCTATCCGATGTACGACTTCGCCCATTGCCTCTCCGACGCGCTGGAGGGCATCACGCATTCCATCTGCACGCTGGAGTTCGAAAACAACCGCCCGCTCTACGACTGGATCGTCGAGAAACTGATTGCCGGCAACCGGCCGCGGCAGATTGAATTCGCCCGGCTCAACCTGAGCTACACCGTGTTGAGCAAGCGCAGGCTTATCGACCTGGTGAGAAACAGGAATGTGAAGGGCTGGGATGATCCGCGCATGCCCACCGTGACGGGGATGCGGCGGCGGGGCTACACGCCAGAGGCGATCCGGAATTTCTGCGCCCAGATCGGCGTGGCCAAAAACGACAACCTGATCGATGTTTCGCTCTTGGAACACTGCGTCCGCGAAGACCTCAACGAAAAAGCGCCCCGGGCCATGTGCATTCTGCGGCCGCTCAAAGTCATCATCGACAATTACCCGGAACAGCAAACGGAGGACTTCGACTGCGCCAACCATCCGCAGCATCCTGAGATGGGAACAAGAAAGGTTTCCTTTTCACGGGAGCTGTACATCGAGCGCGATGACTTTCTGGAAGATCCCCCCAAAAAGTACAACCGTCTAGGACCAGGACGGGAAGTTCGCCTGCGCAACGCCTACATCATCAAATTTGAAAGCATGCGCAAAGATGAAAAGACCGGCGAGGTGACGGAAATCCACTGTTCCTATGATCCGGCGACCCGCAGCGCGCCGCCGGCGGACGGACGCAAGGTGCAGGGTGTGATCCACTGGGTGTCGGCGGTTCATGCCGTGCCCGCCGAGGTTCGCCTGTACGACCGTCTGTTCACGATCGAAGATCCGGGCAGTGAAGAGGATTTTTTGAGCTGTCTGAATCCGAATTCCCTGGAAACACTTTCGGCCTGCTTGGCGGAGGCCAGCCTCAAAGACGCGCGTCCCGGGGCGCAGTACCAGTTTGAACGGCTGGGGTATTTCTGCGCCGATCCGGATTCGGCGGCAGGGCGGCCCGTCTTCAACCGTGTGGTTCCCCTGCGGGATTCCTGGGCCAAAATCGCCGGCGGCTTGAAAAAAGGCTGACGCAGAAAAAGGGGACGGTTCCAGAAAAAGGGGACGGTTCTATTTTTTGCAAAAACACCGCCGCTAAAGCTGCGCGCTACTGGATCCCCGATCAGGCCGGGGATGACAAAGAAGTTGCAGGGAACGGTTTGTAACCGTTCCCTGTTTTTTTATGAAACCGCGTTCAGCTTTTTGGCAAGCAGCTCCCGGATGATTTTCGGGTTGGCTTTGCCGCCGGATGCCTGCATCACCTGGCCGATCAGAAAGCCCAGCGCCTTTCCCTGACCGGCGCGGAAATCGGCCACGGCCGCGGCCTGCGTCGCGAGCGCCTGATCGATCATGGCTTCGAGCGCGCCCGCGTCGGACACCTGTTTGAAGCCGCGCGCCTTCACGATTTCCTCCGGCGACTCGCCGCTTTCAAACAGATGCGTCAGCACTTCGCGCGCCGCGTTGGCGTTGATTTCATCGCCGGCCAGCATCTTCAGAAGCGCCGCGAAGCGCTCCGGCGTGACGGGCTGCGAGGCGAGCTCCATTTTTCGTTCTTTGACGGCCGGAAGCAGCTGTGTGGCCAGCCAGTGCATGGCTGTGCGCGGCGCGATTCCCCGGACGACCAGCGCTTCGAAATACACGGCGACTTCGGGATCTTCGCTCAGAAACGCGGCTTCCTCGCCGGTGAGACCGTGCTGCTTCACGAAGCGCCCGGCGCGCGCGGCCGGCATTTCCGGAAGACGCACACGCATTTTTTCAATCCATTCCGGCGTCAGTTCGATGACCGGCACCATCGGGTCGGGCACGCACGGGCCTTCAAACTTGCCGCGCATCGGGAGGGTGACTTTCTTTTCCGGGTCCCACAGGCGGGTGTGCAGGACCACCGCCTCGCCCGCCTGCACCGCCTGACTCTGGCGGCTGATCTCGTAAGCGATCGCATCGCCCACGTGGCGGATGGAGTTCATGTTTTTGACTTCCACTTTCGTGTTCATCTGGCGGGTGCCTTTGGGACGCACGGAAATATTGGCATCCACGCGCATCGTGCCGTTTTCCATGCTGCACTCGGATGACCCGACATAGCGCACCTGCGTGCGCAGCGCCTTGAGAAATTCCATGGCGTGGTGCGGCGTGCGGAAATCCGGCTCCGTCACGATTTCCACCAGCGGGGAGCCGGCGCGGTTGAAGTCCACCAGGCTGATCGGCAGACGCCCCTCCATCTCGTGCACCAGCTTGGCGACGTCTTCTTCCATGTGGATGTGGTGAATGCGCAGTCTTTTCGTCTTGCCGTCTTCATCGGAAATGTCGATGCCGCCGCCGCGCGCCAGCGGGAGGTGGGCCTGTGAAAGCTGATAGCCTTTCGGAAGATCGGGATAGTAGTAAACCTTCTGGTCGAAGGCGCTTTTCGGCTGGAGTTCGGCGCCGAGCCCCAGACACAGAAGCGACGCCTTTTCCAGCGCTTCGGCGCTGAACCGGGGAATCGCGCCCGGCAGCCACAGGCAGGTCGGGCAGATGTTCGTGTTGGGATCGTCGCCGGGATTGTTGGGACAGTCGCAAAACATTTTGGTCGCGCAGTTGAGTTCAACGTGGATTTCCAATCCGATGACCGCTTCAAATTCCATGGCTATTTTCCTCCCTCGCGCAGTTTCAGCAGGTGTTCGCCCAGGGAAAGCAGCCCCGCGTCGCTAAGCCTTGGGCCCGCAAGCTGCAGCGGCGCCTGCCCTTTGGAGGCGGGCGGCAGGACCAGCGCCGGCTGGCCCGTGACGTTGGCAAACGCCGTGCAGGCGAATTGCCGGTAGGTTTCGTCGAGCGTCGCCGGATTTGGGTCGGACGCGCCGCCGGAAACCGGAAGCGCCAGAAAATCCACCTCACCGGTCAGGTTTTTCATATCCGCGACCAGGCGCGCCCGGATGCGGCAGGCGTCTTCATACGCCGTGTAGCGCTGAAACTGGAAAAACGCGCCCTGAAACAGAAAGCTCTTCAAAAGTGTTCCGAAAGACGCGCCACGGGAGGCCAGATACATCTCGTTCCAGTTTTTGGCGCCCGGCGCGCGTTCGCCGTAGCGGACCGAATCGTAGCGGCCCGCGGCGGACGAGGCTTCCACGGAGCCGACGATTTTGTGAACCGCCAAAAACAGCGGCCATTCAGGAAAAGACACCTCCCGGACGGCAAAGCCTGCTTGCGAAAGTTCCTCAATCGAAAGGCGGAATCTTTCCCGCTGTTCGTCCGTCAGGTCGCTTTGCGCTTCGGCCGGCACGCCGATCGCAGTTTTTGTCGGGTTGATGAGCTGCGCCGTAAAATCCGGAACGCTTTCATCGGGCAGCGAAAAATCTTTTTCATCGGGACCTGCGACGGCTTTCAATATTCCGCGAATATTCTGGATCGATGAGGAAAGAACGCCGCAGGTTTCCATCGAGGGAATCAGGCCGATCAGGCCGAAGTGCGACACCAGACCGTAGCTGGGCTTGAAGCCGCAGACGCCCGCCGCCGCGGCAGCCAGGCGGGCCTCTCCCGTCATGTCCAAAACCAGTTCCGTATCGGCAATCTTTTGCTTTACGGCTTCGCCCGCGCGGCTTTCCGCCAGGCCGAATCCGAATTCACTTGTTTTTGTCGAGCCGCATAAAAATGCGCCGGACCGGGAAAGGCGGTCAACAACGGTTGCGTCTTCGAGCGCCGTGAAATTGGCCAGCGCCCGGGAGCCCGCATCAACCGGCCAGCCCGCCTTTGAGATATTGGGTTGAATTGCGATGTTCAGTCCCGCAAGCGCCCCGTCGCCGGATGCGGCGCTGTCGGGATTGCGGTAGAAAAAAATAGAATCCATGGATGAGTCTCCCTTTTATTCCAGAATGCTGGCGACTTTAAAATAATTGCCTTTTACCGAGGGCGCGCTCTTGAGCAGTTTGCCGCTTTCGGCAAGCTTAGAGCGCATCTCCCGGGTTCCCGGCCGCATCCGGTTGGACACGGGCGCCACCGTGCGAATCGGTTCTTCCGACCCCGCCTTTTCTTTTGCCAGGCGGGCCAGCGCTTCGGCGCCGGCCAGAATCTCCTCCATCACGGGCCGCTCCGCCGCGGAGATGCCGATGCGCGACACCCAGGAGAGGTGATCGATCGGGTCTTCCTTTTCGGCCGTTCCCGGCAGCACATCCTGGCCGCCCGGATTCAAAAGCCCCAGCTCGGCGAGCTGCTCGCGCTTGACCGCCGAGGGCGCGCCGGTCAGAGGACAGGCCGCGCTGCGGTTTTTCGGAAATGCGATCACTTCGCGGATGGAAGGCGTCTGCAGAATCATCGATACGGTGCGGTCCATGCCCAGCGCCAGCCCTCCGTGCGGCGGTGCGCCGAAATCGAAGGCGCGCAGGAAAAAGCCGAATTTCTCCCGGGTCTCTTCCTCGGAAAGCCCCAGCGCGGCAAAAATCTTGCGCTGCAGGTCGCGGTTGTTGATGCGGATGCTGCCGCCGCCCAGCTCCTCGCCGTTCATGACCAGGTCGTAGGCGCGGGACTTGAGCGAAAGCAGCTCTTCCAGATTTTTCGGATCGAAATCCTCGCGGTCCGGCGCGGTGAACGGATGGTGGCTCGAGGTGACGCCCCCTTCATCCGTGGGCTCGAAGAGCGGAAACTCCGTGATCCAGACCGGGTAAAAGCTGTTTTCGGGAATCAGGCCGAGACGATCGGCCAGGTGCAGACGAAGCTGGCCCAGCGCGGAGGTCACCACCGCGTAGGAAGGATCGGCGATCAGAATGAGCACGTCCCCGTCGGTAACCGCAAAGCGGCGCTTCAATTCAGCCAGCTCCTGCTCGCTGAAAAACTGGACGATGTTGGATTCAAGCTTTCCGCCTTCGGCGCGCATCCAGGTCATGCCCTTGGCGCCGAACGACGGCGCGATCTCCCTGGCGTATTCGTTTTGCAAAACGTTCTTGCTGAGTTTTTCCGACTGGCCCTGAATGTTGATGCCCTTGATGCAGCCGCCGCGCTGGAGGATCTGCCGGAAAATCGAATAACGGGTTTCGGAAAAGACGTCCGTCACGTCAACGAAGCGAAGCCCGAAGCGCAGGTCGGGCCGGTCGGAGCCGGTCGTGTCCATCGCTTCCATGTAGGACATGCGCGCGAAGGGCCGCGGCAGGTCGATGCCGCCGATCGCAAACATCCGGACGGTCAGCTCCTCAATCAGTTCGTAGAGGAACTCTTCATCGATGAAGGACGCTTCGATGTCGAGCTGTGTGAATTCCGGCTGGCGGTTGGGGCGCAGGTCTTCGTCGCGGAAGCAGCGCGCGAGCTGAAAGTAGCGCTCCATGCCGCCGATCATCAATAGCTGCTTGAAGAGCTGCGGCGACTGGGGCAGGGCGTAGAAATTCTGAGGATGGATCCGGCTGGGCACCAGGTAGTCGCGAGCGCCTTCGGGCGTGCTGGCCGTGAGCACCGGCGTTTCAATTTCCACGAAGCCCCGGGAATCCAGAAATTCCCGGACGCACCGGAAAATGCGGTGCCGCGCCATCAGGTTGTCGCGCATGGCGGGGCGGCGGATGTCCAGATACCGGTATTGAAGGCGCAGGTCCTCAGCCACGTGGTCGGCGCCGGCGGACGGAGCGCCCGCCACCATTGCCTTGTCGGAAACGGAGAAGGGCAGGGCGTCCGATTCGGCAAGCACCGCGAGCTCCGTCACGAACACTTCGATTGGTCCCGTTTCGATGTTGGGGTTTTCCGTCCCCGCGAGGCGTTTTCGAACGTCGCCCGAAACCGCAATACAGTATTCGGAACGCAGCAGGGCCGCCTGACGGCAGATGTCGCCCGTGGCGGTGTCCGGGCTGAAGACGATCTGTACAATGCCGCTGCGGTCGCGCAGGTGGATAAACAAAAGGCCGCCGTGATCGCGGAAAGCGTCCACCCAGCCGGCCAGGAGTACCCGGCGGCCGATGTCTTCAGAAGAAAGTTCGCCGCAAAAAACGCGCTCAGAAAATTGCATATCAATCATCCTTTCCGTTTAAACCGTGAAAGTACAAATTCGGCGGTCTCGTAAAAAGTCATTTTGCCTCTCTTTTGTCATGCTGAGCCAGTCGAAGCATGACGTGATATCGAGTGCTTACGTTCACCCTTCGACAGGCCCAGGGTGACAGCGGGGATTTTTACGAGTTCATCAAAATTGACGGCTTCGTAAAAAGTGAATTTCGCACTCTTTTCGTCTTACCGGCGAAGGCCGGTATCCAGTAGTTACAATTAGTTATGGACCCCGGCTTTCGCCGGGGTGACGGTTTGGGTTACTTTTTACGAGTTCATCAAATTTGTACACGGGACAAATTTGTGCCGCGGAGCGTATCAAAACTGTCCGGATGTTTCAAGAAGATATCCCGGCGAGGTCCATGATGAAAAAACCCGCTTTCCGGAGATCCACTTTTCAAAAGCATCCGGGAGCGGGCGAAACAACAAAAAGGCCGCGGCAGGAGAGGATTTCCCCGCCGCGGCCCGGTTGGAATCTAAACGAGTTTCAGATAATTTTTAACCAAATATTCCGCCGTCTGCAGCGCGCCCTTGGCCGCGCCCAGCTTGGTGTTGTGCGCCAGGCAGACATACTTGATCCCGTTTTCCAGAATCGGGTCCTTGCGGATGCGCCCGACGGTGACGGTCATGCCGCCGCCCTTGTCGCGGTCCATCCGGGGTTGCGGACGGAACGGATCGTCCGTGACGTCGATCAGATGCGCGGGCGAGCTGGGCAGATGCAGCTCAGCAAAGTCCTTTCCGTATTCGGTCATGACCTTCTTGACGTCTTCCGGGGTGCAGGGCTTTTCGGTCTGCACAAACGCGACCACCAGATGCCCGTCGATGACCGGCACGCGGGTGCAGGTGGCGGTGATGCCGAACGGCGCATTGACGATTTTATTCCCGGCCAGTTTGCCGAGAATTTTCTGCGGCTCGGTTTCCACCTTCGGCTCTTCTCCGGAAATGTACGGAACGACGTTTTCCATCATGTCCATGGCGGAAAGGCCCGGTGTGCGGCCCGCGCCGGACATGGCCTGCAGCGAGGTGGCGATCACCTGCTTCACGCCGAAATGATCCAGAATCGGTTTGAGCGACACGACCAGCCCCGCTATGGTGCAGTTGGATTTGGGCGAAATGAATCCCTTCCAGCCGCGATTTTTCCTCTGAACGTCCAGAAGCGCCGCGTGGTCCATGTTGACGCCGCCCACCAGAATCGGGGTGTCGGCTTCATAGCGGAACGCCGAGGCGGTGCTGATGACCGGTGTGGTTTTGGCGTATTTGGGCTCCAGCTCCTTGGCGGGGCCTGCGTCCATGGTCGAGAAAATAATGTCCACGGAAGTCGGATCGAAGCTGGCCGCTTCCTCCACGACCATGTTGGCGATGTGTTCCGGCAGTTCTTCCGGACACCACCAGCGGATGGAGCCGTTGGCGTCGCGCAATGCGTCGATATATTTCTTTGTGGCCGAGCGCTCCGAGGCGACCAGTTTGGAAATTTCAAACCAGGGATGCCCCAGAAGGCTGACGATCGCCTGCTGTCCTACGATGCCGGTTGCGCCCACGATGGCAATTTTTAACATAAACGTTTTCCTCCAAATTATTTTTCCTGTTTCAGTATTTGTCTCGTTTTCTCCACATCCGCCGCGATCTGCCGCTTCAAGCTTTCGGGACCGTCAAACTTGACAATGTCCCGCAGCTTCTCCACAAACAGCACATTTATTTTTTTCCCGCGCAGGTCTCCCGAATAATCCAGCAGGAAAACCTCGAACGTGGATGAATAATCTTCAAAAGTCGGTTTGGCGCCGATGTTGAGCGCCCCCATGCAGCGCCGGCCGTCCGCCGTCACAAAGGCCGCGTAAATACCGGGCGGCGGCAGCAGTTCCTTTTCCGGTTCGATGTTGGCGGTGGGGAATCCCAGGCCCGCCCCGCGCCCCGCGCCGCTGCCTACGGCGCCCGCCACGTTGTAGGGGCGTCCCATCAGCTTCGTCGCCTTCCGGAGGTCGCCTTCCAGAATGCAGTTGCGGATCAGCGTGCTGCTCACGATTTCGTCGTCGATTTTAAACGCCGGGATCACCTCCACGGAAAAACCGAGTTTTCGCCCCTTGGTCTTCAGAAAGGCGTCGTTGCCCTGTCTGGCCTGGCCGAAGACATAATCGTGGCCGATAATGATTTTGGAAATGGCCAGTTTCCCCCACAAAAAGTCCTGCACAAACGCCTCGGCGGTGGTTTTGGAGTAATGCTGGTCAAAAGCGATGACCACCGTCGCGTCAACGCCGCATTTCTCAAGAAATTCAAGCTTTTCCGCCCTGGTGGTAATCAGGTAAAAAGGCCGGATATTCGGATGCAGAATCATCTTGGGGTGCGGATCAAAGGTAATCACCAGCGACTTCTGCCCCGCTTTCTTCGCTTCCGTCGCGAGCTTGCGGCAGATATGCTGGTGGCTCAGATGCACACCGTCAAAATTGCCGATGGTGACGAACGATCCCCGGTAATCCTGAGTTATGGATTCAATTCCTTCAAAAACGATCATGTTCTTTCCCGCCGTCTGTGTTTACAAGTTTTGCAACATAGCATTTTGAGCATTAAATTCAAGTCATTTTAACTTGACAAGATGCCGCGTTCAGTATAGTCACTTTCCCGTGCCGAAGTGGCGGAATTGGTAGACGCGCTAGGTTCAGGGTCTAGTGGGTGTACGCCTGTGCTGGTTCAAATCCAGTCTTCGGCACCATAAGAAAATAGAGGGGCGAGACAGAACATCTGTTTAGCCCCTTTTTGATTTTCTCCGGTGCAGCCGGCGTTTTTCGAAAAGCCTTTCAAAAACAAACTTACATCGACAAAAATGCATTGAGAAAATATTTATAATTATGTAAAGTCATACAATCATATTTTACAGGAGAAACGGCTATGATGAAAACAATCAGTGCCACGGATGCTGTGAGAACATTTTCAGAATTGCTCAATGCAATCAAATACAAAGGAGAATTTTACACGATCATCAGAGGCGGGAAGCCGGCGGCGACAATCGGGCCGGTGGAAACAATCACAAGTATGAGAACTTTGAAAGAATTGGCGCTTGTCCTGAAAGCAATGCCCAAACTGGATGATGACGATAAATTTGCGGCCGATGTTGAGGATATTATAACCAACCAGCCGGTTACTCCGGAGGGATCTTCATGGGCGTAATTTTTGACACCAGTGAGATTATCACACTTGAGCGCAACCGCGGGCAGATAGAAGAAATCGTTTTGGAACGGGAAGACGAATTATTCGGCATCAGTGTCATCACAGTAGCTGAGCTTCTTCACGGTGTAGAACGCGCAGACACTGAAACCAGAAAAATCAAGCGGCAGGCTTTTGTAGAAAAAGTCATTGAGTTTTTCCCTGTCTATAGCGTCGATGTGACGGTTGCGCGCATTTACGCGCGGCTATGGGCGTCTCTGGCGCAAAAAAATCTGACGGTAGGCGCTCATGATCTCATCATTGCCGCAACGGCGATGGCATTGAACTACACCGTTATCACTTCCAATTTAAGGGACTATAAAAAAATCGAGGGATTGAAGATAGAAGAAAAAAATTAGCGGTGGCGGAGATGGGGAAACGCCGGGAAAAACGTTGGGTGAAAGTTCCCGGAAAAGTTCCCAGAAAATATTGAAAATCCTTAAGGATAATCCGGGGTTGACCATGCCGAACTTTCGGTATTGCTGAGCATTACAGACAGAGCCGTAAAAAAGGATTTAAACCACATTGAAAAAGTCCGAATTAATAAAACGTATCGGCCCGGATAAGGGCGGACACTGGAAAGTGATAGGTATCTCTACGGGTAAATTCCCCGCTCCTTGGGGCGAAATTATTAAAGGGTTTCCTTCTACAATACCCCGCTGCTTGCGGCGGGGTAGTTTATTGAGCGGACAAGGAAGAGGAAAGGCTGCAAAACGCTTCATCGGATTGTGTGACGGGGGGAATCGGGTTGCCGACGCGACTTC